>JAEUUQ010000498.1 GCA_016787505.1 Saprospiraceae bacterium
ATAATAGATCTCTCCGTCGGTCCACTTGCCGATACCCCGATCGGGATGTTTAGTGATATTAGCCGAATAAAATTTCCCGAAAGCCTTGGGAGAGTCTTTTAGGATCTGGCCGCTCAGCTTGCCATCGCTGCCGGTATGGCAAATGATACACTGCATAGAGGCAATTTTGGCGCCTTGAGCAATGCGCTCAGGCGTAACCTCTACCTTGAGATCGGGAATAGTCGGCGGATCATACACAGGCGCGGGGGCGAAATTGATCCAGGCAGCCGCGCCGGCTACAATCAGCAAGGCGATGCCCAGCAGCCAGGCAATTACTTTAAGCACTTTTTTCATGGTCGGTGTTTTATTAAAGTTGGTAAATAAAAAAACCAAGCGAAGTTGGCTTTGTATCATGCTCAGAAGCAGGTTCAATTCCTGCTCAGTTTTTGGTCTTTTTTACACCGCGCGCACCGGGAATTAGGCAAGTATCCCTTGATTTTTTCAGTCAAATGTTGTAAATTTACGAAAAGTCCTAAACCAAAACGCCAATAATTAAGATCGCGTTTTCATTTATCATCTTAAAACCAATACATTATGGAAGGGTGGACGAAAGTGTTTATCGCTGCAGATGTACTCCAGGCCAAATTAGCGGAAGACGCGCTGAAGCAAAACGGCATTGAAAGCCATATTTATCGCGGTCCCGACCCCAACTTCCCAGCTATTGGAGAGGCCGAACTTATCGTGCCGGATGACAAAGCGGAGGCCGCTATTGAGGTACTGCAGGAAAACGGATTCATCGAATAACTGTTTTTTTTTTCGTCAAACGCATCATATATTTGCGATTCATTCGTTGAATAGAGACTTCAGGTGTTAATCCTGGAGGTAAGAATTATAACTGGGGTTTAGTTTTATTTGTGAAAAGTGTGGCTTTTAGCCGCACTTTTCTTTTTTTACCCCCTAAAATACGGGGGTTTGACAAAAGTCACCAAAGCTTTTGACAAAACACCGTTGATAATTTTGCTCGTTTCCATTCTTTTGATATTTTCATTGCGCTAAAAACGATTGCTACGCTAAAGCGACTTCATTGATCACATCAAAAGTATAATGGCTTATGAGCTTCGATACCAAACACATCAGAAACGTCGTATTGTTGGGCCACCCGGGGGCAGGCAAAACCACTTTTGCAGAAACCATGCTGTATGAGTCAAAGACGATAGGACGCAGGGGCAAAGTGGAAGAAGGAAATACCGTTTCCGATTATACCGATATAGAGCACGAACGCGGCAATTCTATATTCAGTACGCTTTTGCACGATACCTGGAAAGAATCCAAGATCAACGTCATAGACACTCCGGGTTTTGACGACTTTGTAGGCGAGGTAGTTTCTTCGCTCAAGGTTGCCGATACGGCGGTCATGCTGCTCAATGCCAAAAGCGGCGTGGAAGTGGGTACTGAGTTGATATGGGAATACATCGAGCGCTTTAAAGCGCCTACTATTTTTGTCATCAACCAACTCGACCACGAAAAGGCCGATTACGACACTACGCTGGAACAGGCTCGCAACCGCTTCGGCCACAGCGTAATCCCCATCCAATACCCGCTTAATGCCGGCACGGGCTTTAATACGATCGTAGATGTGCTGCGCATGACTACCTATGTATTTCCCGCCGGCGGCGGCAAACCCGAGAAGAAACCCATTCCCGATTCAGAAAAAGACCGCGCCATGGCATTGCACAACGCGCTGGTGGAGGCTGCTGCCGAAAACGAAGAAGGGTTGATGGAGCGATTTTTTGAGCAGGGCACGCTTTCCGAAGAAGATTTGTCGATGGGGCTTCGCATTGCGATTGCCAACCAGCAGATCTTTCCTGTATTCTGCTGCTCTTCTACTAATAATATGGGTAGCGGCCGCATCATGGGCTTTATCAATGATATTTGCCCCTCCCCTGCCGAGCGCCCCGCTGCCGAACTCGAAGGAGGAGATACGCTTCCCTGCGACCCCGCAGGCGATACGACTGTTTTTATTTACAAAACCGTTACAGAACCCAAAGTGGGTACGGTTTCTTATTTCAAAGTATACTCGGGCGTATTGCGCGCGGGCGAAGAATTGGTGAACGCCAATAACCGCACCGCAGAGCGATTCGGCCAACTCTATATCTCCAATGGCAAAGACCGCGAGCCGGTCAACGAGCTACGCGCCGGCGATATCGGCGTAACGGTGAAACTCAAAAATACGCACACCAACCAAACCCTCAATCCCAAAGGCAACGATCGCCGCATCGAGCCTATGCATTTCCCCGACCCACGCGTGACGGTAGCCGTGCAGCCTCCCAATAAAAACGACATGGAGAAGCTGATGAAGGCCCTGCATGCTATTGCCGAAGAGGACCCCACGCTGATCCTCGAACAATCCCAAACGCTTAAGCAGACCCTCCTGCACGGACAAGGGCAGTTGCACCTCGAAATCGTGAAAAACAGAGTAGAGCGCACGCAAGGCGTAACCATGGACTTTATCCGCCCGAGAATCGCTTACCGCGAGACGATCACCAAGATGGCCAATACGATGTACCGCCATAAGAAACAAACGGGCGGCGCCGGCCAATTTGCCGAAGTGCACATGCGTATAGAGCCTTTCCACGAAGGCATGCCAAACCCTTCCGAACTTACCGTGAAAAATACGGAGATCGACAACTTACTCTGGGGTGGCAAACTGGCTTACCTATGGTGTATTGTGGGCGGCTCGATCGACGCCAAGTTTTCAAGCGCGATCAAAAAGGGTATCATGTCTAAAATGGAAGAAGGCCCGCTCACCGGTTCTTATTGCCAGGATATCCGCGTAAGTATCTTCGATGGCAAGATGCACCCGGTAGACTCCAACGATATGGCCTTTATGCTCGCTTCTATCCAAGCCTTCCGCGAAGCCTTTGCCAATGCAGGCCCACAGTTGCTGGAACCCATATACACCCTGGAGATTCTTTGCTCCGACGATGTGATGGGCGATGTGATGGGCGATTTGCAAACGCGCCGCGCGATTATCTTGGGTATGGACTCCGACGGGCACTATCAGAAAATTATCGCCCGCGCGCCACTGGCCGAGTTGTATATGTATTCTTCAACGCTGCGGGCACTTACACAAGGACGGGCTAAGTTCAGCCTCAAGTTTTC
>JAEUUQ010000503.1 GCA_016787505.1 Saprospiraceae bacterium
CAGTTTCGCTGAAAAACGGCGTATTGCTGGCGGTAAAAAGCGTTGATTTTTTTGGCGCGGGTAGTATAGTCCGAACCAAAACGGGGATCGTCGTAGCTGATGCGTTCGCCGATGCGCACGCTGAGGTCGTTGGTTTCGCCCCAGAAGCGATCGCGTCGCAGGAAGCGGCCCGTGCCATGCAGATAGATGGGCAAAATATCCATCTTCAATTGCTCGGCCAGGTAAAAGGCGCCCTTGTGAAAACGCTGTACATCTTCGGTTTCCGAGCGGCTTCCTTCGGGGAAGATAGCTACGTGGTAACCGTTGGCTACTCTTTCCTGAAGCTGCGGTAAAATGACATCAAGGCCCTTGGCCACGGTGAAGAAGTCGGCCAGTCTGACGACAAAATAGTACAATGGAAAATTGTACACCCAACCTTTGGTCAGTATAATGAGTTTTGGCGAAAGCCCAAACATAATGGGCGTGTCGATATGCGATTGGTGGTTGCTGATCACGATGGCCGGGCGCGAAAAGTCTTCACCTGTTTCGTTGATCACCCGGCGGTTGGGGAAAAAGCTGAACCAGATATAAAACCGCGACAAATGGCAAATAAACCAGTGCAGGATGTATTTGCGCCGCTCGCGGCCCAGGAAAAACAAGGGGAACAATATCGTGCCCACAACAGTAACTATGACCGATCCGATGATGAGCAACAAATATACCGAGAGGGTTTTCAGGGTATTCGACAAGGTGCGCGGGTAGTCGCGGCGATTGCCGTTTTTATCAAAAAATAACCATCGGAAAAAGACAGGCTCTACCGTAAAAGAAATCAACAATGACGCTGTAATCCCGATATTTGACAACCCTGCAATGGACTTCAGCGCGGGGTGCTTGGCAAAAATCAATACGCCAATGCCCACAATGGTGGTTAGCGCAGATAAGAGTACAGAGGTTTTATAAGAATCAATATGATTCACCCCGTATTTGTACTGTTGAATCATACCGCGCATCACAAAAATGCTATAATCCACTCCGGCTCCTACTACAAAAGTAGCAATGATGATATTAATAATATTAAATTTTAGCCCGAATACGTTCATCAGGCCAAGCGTCCACACCCAACTCAGCAGAAGCGGCAAAAATGAAATAACCGCCAATTCAATACGCCCGAAATACAGGTGCCTGATCAGAAATACGAACAACATAGACAACAAGACAAGCCCGCCGAAATCCGCTCCCAAAATATCGACAAACTTATTCATCATGTATTCGCTATCCAGAATGTGGATGTTCGGTCGTTTTTCAAACGTAGAATAAATGGCCGGTTTAGCTTGCTGGTCAAGTCGCAATAGTGTAAGAACAGATACCATACTATCGCGCTCAGAAATATAATCGCGCAGTACCAGGTTAGTAATTGGTGAAAAAACATCCTGGCTTTGCGGTTCAAAACGTCGATTCAACCATTCGTCAAATGGCTGAAAAGCATCTGTTTTAAATTGGAGTTCAGCTGCTTGTTGATTGATACTTGACAACAATTGCTGCTTCCTTAGCGGAGTCCAAAACCGGTTCCATTCGTCTATCTTTTTCTGCTGTGCTTCCTGACTCAACAACAGATGCCCCACTGAGCTATAAGCCTTGATCACTTGCCCGGATTTCAACGAATCTGCAAGCGCCATTACAGTTTCGTTGTGCCGAAGCGCTTCTTCCAGGTTGCGGCCGTTGGCTACCAGGTATACGCCTCTCATCGTAGCACTGGTTATGCTGTTGAGTTTCTTTTCTGCTTCCAGCAGCCCGTCAGACATATAATTAATGCGGTTCAAATCGCGCTCAAAGGCTACATTCCTGCCCAGAAAAGCAAATACGATGGTACCGATGATGATAAAAGCCAGCAAGGGGCGGTTGCGTTCCCATGCATATTCGGCTAAGGTGTCGAAAAAAGTTTGCCGGTGACTCAATGGGGTGCGGTCCTGACTGCGTTTGTACATTAATACGGGTAAAACAAGCAGTGCAAAAAATGCCGTGCTAACTACACAAAGCGAGGCAAACAAACCTAAGTCGTGCATGGCTTCCGAACGCAGCCAGTACAGGCACAAAAAAACGCTGGCAGTATTAAGACTGCATATTAAAAGAGGCATCAATAAATCATTGATAGCCTGCTTTGCATTATTCGTACTCCTCAAATGCGTAATGACGTGCACCGAATAGTCTACGGTGATACCTGATAGCATAGAGCCGATTCCAACAGAAATGATGGAGACTTTTCCTTTAAAAAGCGAGAGTATAGCAAAAGCGGCAGCCGCACCCAACAACATCGGAAGTACTGCGTAGAAAAAAACCATAATACGCCTGAAAAAGTAGCCGATGAGCAATAAAAGTGCCAACATGGCGGCTATGACGGTGGCAGTCACATCCTTGCGGATTTGTGTGGCGTTGTCTACCGCTACTGCCAACGCCCCAAAATATGTGGCGGCTATCTTTTGATCAAACCGGGTAGAGACCACAGCGGCAAGCTCGTCTACTTTCTCGAGCATCCGCTTATTTATCATGGTTTCACGGGCCGATTGGGCAGGCGATATAAAAAAGAGCAAATTCCGGTAGTCTTTGGTTACGATATACCCCTGCTCGATGGTATAATTATCATCAATCTGAAAGGATTGTATCCGACCCAGTGCCAGACGGGTAAAGCTGAGGGGGTCGCGCAATACATATTTTTTTAAAAAAGACCCGCCGGGTGTCATCAATGAATGATAAGCGCCTTCAACCTGGACCGAAATTTCAGCGGGTTGCAGTTGATCCGCTATTTGCCGGTAATCTTCTTCTTCCAGAAATAATGGCAAATGCGCATACAATACGTCGTAAACTTCCTGGAACCTGCTTTCGTCTATCCGGTAAGTGATACTGCGCAGCGCTGTGCTGTCAAGCGATTTTTCGAGCGTATCTACCAGCGCATCACAATAAGCGATGAGTTCATCGGGGGTTTCAGGGCGATAGGAAGTATCCTGGAAAGTGACCATTACGACCAGCCGATCGTCAAATTCGGAATTTTCCAACAGCTTGTTCATCTCGCTCACCTCGGGGTCAATGGGCATGATCTTGGAGATGTCTTCTTCAAACTCCAGGCGGAGGCTCAGCCATACGGCGACCCCCATAAAACCCAGCAACAATAGGCCGAACAACCATTTACGCGCCTTGAAATAATCGAATAAACTGAAAAAAAAATGTGACATGGCTTAAGTTTCACTCACCGTTACGTCTATTGTAAAAAGGGGCTTCGGCATAAGCCGGCCCCTTTTTACGCGTCCTGAATACCAGGGCAAATATGCTAATTCAGAAAGGTATTGCTAGCGCAACGGCTATTTATTTTTTTTCAGCCATTTGCCATAATCTTCTTCCAATTGCTCAAAAACGGCATACACCGCCCCTGCCCAATAGTTGCGGAAGCCGAAGCCGCGGGCATCTCCCGAGTATTTGCGCGTGAGAATCACTTCTCTGCTGGCGATATCAAAAAAAGTAACCCACATGTGGCCGGATTGGGCGCGCTTGTTGAAGCTTTCCATCACAAATACCAGCCCGAGGCCTTCTTTAAACTTCTCGCTTTTGTACTTCTTCACGATGTCTTTCACATCGGATTCCTTGAGCGCATATTCATTTTCAGTTACGAGTTCGTTTTCGTTGGGCAACTTGTTGCGTTCTTCGATCACAGTCGTTTCGTATTCCAGCCCGGTTTTGCGGAATGTCTTTTTGATGTCGTACTTTTCAGATTCATCAATAACGAGACGGTTCCAGGCGCGGAAAAACCGGTTCTTAATGTCGTAAGGATCCGAAAAACCTTCCGATCCGATCAGTTTCACAGCAGAAAAATCGAGTCCGTACCATACCACAGTAGTTGGCTCCGCCACTTTTTTGTCGCCAAAAGGTTGAGCCTGAAGGGCCGTAAAGGCCGCGAGCATGAAAAAGGTGGATAATGCGAGTTTCATATTATATGAGGTTATCGGTTGTCGGTTATCGGTTATCGGTTTCAGTTATCAGTTTTATAACATAGAACTGACAACAGACAACTGATAACCGACAACATTTTAATTAAAGTACTTTCTTCATAATATACTTCCCAATCTCCTTGCCGCATTTGGCATAAGATTCCTGGAGGCGGTAGCCTGTGTCAAAGTCGAAACCCCATGCATCCTGGCCGGGTACTTTTTTCATTCTGGCCTTAGCGGAAACTTTTGATTGGTCTTTGGTGTCCACAAACCATACTTCGATATTGATATGAGCCGGCCGGCGCATAATACCTACGTTGAACCCTGGCTCGGTATGGGTTGTTTTCAGCACAAGCGTATAGGGCGCTACGTCTTTGTTGCTCACCTTGATTTTACCTTCGAGGTATTCGTTAATGAGCTCCTCAAACTTGGGTTCGAAACGCTCGTTGCGGTCAGCTACCCATTTTTTGGCCCAGCTATCACCAGTTCCAGCTTCGTCTTTGTTCATTTCTTTGACCTTCTTGTCAATGTAGTCCTGTTCCTTGTCAAAATCACCCACACTCATGTTATCGTACATGTAAATAACATTAAGCGTTTTCTGGTCTTTCAGAAAATTTAAATTACCTTCGTACAAATCGAGTTTTTGGGCAGTGACTGATGTGAAAAGCCCCAGCATCAGCAATAGGGAGCTCCACTTGATGACTGTCTTCATAATGGAAATTGTTTGTTTTGATTATGTAAATATCCGACCAATATACGCCAAAAAAAAGCTATCTAGGATTTGTGAAGGGCGCTTTTAACGGATATTTAAACTTTTTATATAACTTATGATTAACGACGCCGATATTATTGTGATAGGCTCGGGCGCCGGCGGGCTTGCCAATGCCCTCTGTTTGGTCCGCGCCGGTAAAAAGGTGATTGTACTCGAACAACACTATGTGCCAGGCGGCTGGTGCCAGAGTTTTTATGTGGACGGCCACCGCTTTAGCCCCGGGGTACATTACATAGGAGCGATGGACATAGGCCAGGACGGCAGCCGCATACTCGAAGGACTGGGCATCGCCAACGACCTTACTTTTTTCAGGCAAAATGCCAAAGGCTACGACCACTGCCAGGTAGGTAAGGAGCGTTTCGATATGCCTGCCAATCTCAACAGGCTCATCGAGAATATGCAGCAGCGCTTTCCCGCCGAACGACGCAATATCAAACGCTATCTCCAACTCGTTAACCTGGCTCAACAGGAACTTCACGTGGTGGCCGACCTCGAAACGTTTACCGATTTCCTGACGGCCCCCTACCGCATGCGACACCTGGGCAAACACGCCTTGTTTAGCACCCAAAGGGTAATCGACAGGTACCTCGACGACCCCCTGCTCAAGGCTTTTCTCAATATGCAATGCGGCAACCACGGCCTTCCGCCCAACAAAGCCGGCTTTGCCCTGCACGCCGCCGTGATGGGCCATTATTTTAACGGAGGCTTCTACCCCGCAGGCGGCGGAGGCGGCCTCGTAAAAGCCTTTACCCGCGCTATCAAACAACACGGCGGAGAGGTGCTCACGCAAGCCCGGGTATCCAAAATTCTCGTGCGCCACGAAAATGGAAAACCCCAAACGTATGGCGTACAACTCGACGACGGACGACAAATCCTGGCGCCCACGGTGGTGTCAAATGCCGACCCCGGCAAGACTTACCAGCTTATCGACAACGAGTTTTTGAGCCCCAAACTCCTCAAACGCCTCCAACGCACTACTTACTCGGTGGCTTCGCTCAATATGTTCCTGGTGATCGACGGCGACCTGCGCCAGTTGGGACTCGATTCGGGCAATATCTGGTACGCCGCCCATTCCAATCTCAACGAAGTATACCGGCAGCTACTCGAAGACGACCCGCTGGCTACCGACGAGTTTCCCGGTATGTTTATCAGCTCACCCTCGCTTAAAGACCCCACCAGCTACGACGGGCGCTATCATTCGCTCGAAACGGTAACGTTTATTCCCTATGCCCGCTTTAGCGCTTTTGAAAAAAGTATTACCGGCCAACGCCCCGAAGCCTATAACCAACTCAAAAAACAACTTGCCGAAAAGGTACTGCGCACGCTCGAAGGCCGCATACCCGGCATCCGCGATGCTATCGTAAAATGGGAATTGGGTACGCCGCTTACTAATAGTTACTATGTAGAAGGCACGTTGGGCAATTGCTATGGTACGGAAAAAGTGCTCGGCCAAATGGGGCCGTTTGCTTTTCAACCCAAAACGCAGGTAGGAGGGCTATATCTCTGCGGCAGCAGTACGCTATCGCACGGCGTGATGGGCGCTACTAATTCGGGCATCAATACCGCCGCTCAAATACTGGGCGTTCGCCGCCCGCTCGATCTACTGACCAACGACCCCAGCCAGGAACTGCGCGTATATCCCGCCGAACACCCTGAAAGCTGGCCGGAATGGGTGGTGAAAAAGGCGGCGGTGAAAAGTCGCCGCGTTAGTGAGGGAGTGAGGGAGTGAAGTCATTGTTATTCTCTCCCTCCCTCTATCTCTCACTCTCTCCCTCTTTACTTATTCGTATATCTTAACCAATTTCGACAAAGATCCCAGCGCACGCTCTCCGTGGTCGCGTACGAAGGGATTGCTGGTATCCCATACATAACCTGCCAATACGGAGCAAATCTGGCGTTTGATCTCGGGATTTGTGCTATTGTGGGAGAAGAAGAAAATATCCTGCAAATCGCCTTCATACCAGCGATTGACATAAACGCGGAAAGTCTCCACGCCCTGCTGCATGTGCTGCACGTAATCGGTCTGCCAGTCGATCCTTTCGCCATCAAGTTGACGTTTGACAAGCTTGGCAGCCAATAGCCCCGACTCGGTGGCGAAAGTAACACCCGACGAAAATACGGGGTCGATAAATTCCGAGCTGTTGCCCGTAATGACGTAGCCCGGTCCGTGCGATTGTTTAACAGAAGCCGCATATGCGTTCATCATTCTGCCAGGAATCACCGTATCCTGATCTTGAAAGCGATCCCACACTACGGGTACGTCTTTCATCATATCGATCAATTGTTCTGCCTTGTCTTCCTTGTCGTACATGGCAAAAAAGTCGGGGTTACCGGCAAAACCTACTGAAGTGATACCGTCGGAAAAGGGGATCATCCATATCCAGATATCGCGACGATGGATCACAAAAGTGATGCGCTCGCCGAGAATTCCCTCGGGCCGGTTGCGGTCGGAAAAATGACCGAATACCGCAGAACGGGGCGGCATCACAGAGGGTTTTTCGAGTTGAAACAAACGCGGCATCACACGGCCGTAGCCGCTGGCGTCAATGATAAAACGGGATTCAATCTGGGTTTCTGAGCCGTCGGCATGTGCTACCGTGGTGAGTTGGCTATCTGCGCCGGTTTCAATTTGGGTGACAGCGGTTTCAAACGCCACATCGACGCCCCAGGAAGCTATCGTATCAATCAATACCTTGTCGAAATGACCGCGGGGCACCTGCCAGGTCCAGGTCCAACCTTGGGTATATTGTTCGCCAAAATCAAACCAGCAGTCCCTGCCATCGCGGATAAACCGGGCGCCGCGTTTGATCTGGTAATTCTGAGCTTTGAGGGTGTCCATGAGGCCTACCTCGTCGAAATGCTCCATGCAGCGGGGCAACAAGCTTTCGCCGATAACAAAGCGGGGAAAGCGCTCTTTTTCCACCACTTTAACTTTTAATCCGCTGCGGTGCAACTGCGCCGCCGAAACGCTACCCGAAGGGCCGGCGCCGATGACCAACACGTCAACTTGTTCTTTTTTTGCCATTTCGAAGATGTTTTTTTGGTGAACTGTGAACTGTGAACAGTGAACAGATCAAGGAGCAGTTCACTGTTCACAGTTCACCTCTCATCAATTAATTTGACCTCCTTCCTCGACATCGGAGGGAATTTTAGCTGCTGAATATAGGCCGCCGAAGTAAATGAAATTTGGGGTGTCAATCGTACCTTTTGGCGAAAAACGGCTTCAATTTTTTTTCTGACTTCCTCGGAAGGCGTCGGCGTGGCGATATCCACGTGTACTTCGTCGGCGCCCACCTCATCGGAGCGTAAAGTTATAACGTATTCTTCAACTTCACTAATGCTATTCAACACTTCAAACAAGGCCGGCGGATATAGCGTGGTGCCCTTGTATTTAATCATTTGTTGTTTGCGGCCCACTACCGGACCAAGGCGCAGGGTAGTCCTGCCGCATGCACAAGGCGCGGCATGGTAGCGGCATAGATCGCCGGTTTTAAAGCGCAACAGGGGCATGGCTTCTACGCCCAGCGTGGTGATAGTCACCTCCCCTATCTCCCCCTCTCCTACCGGTTGGTTGTCGTCGTCGAGCAATTCCACGATGAGCAATTCGGGGTGGTGATGCCCTCCTGTACCGTGTTCGCATTCGGTAAATGCCGTGCTCATCTCCGTGGATGCATAGGTGGAATACAGGGTAATACCCCAGCGGTCGGTGAGTCGCTGCCCCAGCACGTTGAGGCTGAAGTCGTCATTTCGGATGGGCTCGCCGATGCATACTGCGCTTTTTACGCTGCTCTGCCGCAAATCGACGCCCTGCGCTTCGGCAAAATCGATCAATTTCACCAAAAAAGAAGGCACGGCAATAAGTATCGTGGGTTGGATACGCTGGATGGTATCAAGTTGAAAACCCGGACTGCCCACGCCGGCGCGCACCAGTCCCGCGCCCATTTGGCGAATGCCCATAAAATACGCCAGTCCGGCCATAAAACGCTTGTCGAGGGTCACCATGAGCTGGTAGATGTCGGCAGGCGTGCCTCCGGCACAAGTAAGCGAGAGGTATTCGTTGTAAGCCAGGCGCTGCAGGTCGGCTTCGGTAGCCGCAAAAGTGAGCGGGTCGCCCAGGGTGCCCGAGGTGGTTATGTAGTCCACCACCGATTGTCGGGGCACGCACAGGAAATCCCAGTTGCGGTGGTGCAGGTCGTCTTTGACCGTGATGGGTATACGCCGCAGATCCTCCAGGGTTTGAATAGAGTGAATGTCGATGGCGTGTTGGGCGAAGAGGTCGCGGTAATATGGGGAGTGTGCCTTCAAATAAGGCAGCAATTCCCGGAGCCGGGCTTCCTGGAAAGCCTGGATGTGAGCTGCTGAGCTTTTTTCAATTTCAGGGATCGCCTGGTTCATTCTCCGCAATAGGTACTTAAAGAAGCGCTAATGTAAAGTTTACTTGGCGATAGTAGAAGAAGCAGAGGAAATATTTGGGACTTTGCGACTTTGCGACTGTACGACTGTACGAATGTGCGCGGGAGAGGCGCCCCTTCAGGGGTCGGGGGTGCAGGAAAGCGACTGTACGACTGAGACTTTTTTTTACAATTCTTGGTTTTGATCAAATCTATCGTATTTTTGCGATTAAATAAATACTGCCATGCCGTTGCACAAAAAGAAAGCGTTTGGCCAGGAAGAACAAGAGCTTGCCGACCTGGCAAAAGCGCTGGCACATCCGGCGAGGATTGCTATATTAAAAGAACTGGCCAGGCGCAAAAGCTGTATCTGTGGGGAAATAGTAGAGGTGCTACCACTAGCGCAAAGCACGGTTTCTCAACATTTAAAAGAATTACAACAAGCCGGCTTAATCAAGGGTACCATCGACGGCGTCAAATCCTGTTATTGTATCAATCCGGAAGCATTCAAAAAAATGGAGGGTTTGCTGAATGCCTTTTTTAATATAACTATCAACGATCCCTGTTGCTAAATAAATTAACATAACTGTTTAGAAGGGTTTAGCGATTGGGTTTAGCGATAGGGTTTAGCAAACTAAACCCTATCGCTAAACTGCGAATGCACTAAACCCTACTAAACAGTTACAAATTAACACCTGAATATGAGCGCTACTGATTGTAATCCCGCTACCGGGCGTAAAAAACTGTCTTTTCTGGACCGTTACCTGACTTTATGGATATTTCTGGCCATGGCCTTAGGCGTGGCATTGGGGTATTTTATCCCTTCTACTGCCGATGCCATCCATTCGATGTCGAGCGGCACCACCAACATCCCGCTGGCCATGGGGCTCATCCTGATGATGTACCCGCCGCTGGCCAAAGTCAAATACGAAAAAATGGGCGAGGTATTTCGCAATACCAAAGTGCTCGGCGTATCCCTGCTGCTCAACTGGGTGATCGGGCCGATACTTATGTTTGCGCTGGCCGTAATCTTCCTGCGCGGCTATCCGGAATACATGGTCGGACTCATCCTCATCGGCCTGGCCCGTTGTATCGCCATGGTCATCGTGTGGAATGAACTGGCGGAAGGCAACCGGGAGTATGCCGCGGGGCTGGTAGCGCTCAACAGTATTTTTCAGGTGCTGTTATACAGTGTCTATGCCTGGGTGTTTATCACCGTACTTCCGCCGTTATTCGGCATGAAAGGATTGGAAGTCAATGTGACAATTGCGCAAATTGCGGAGAGCGTAGCCATTTATCTGGGCATTCCCTTCGTGGCGGGCATCATAAGTCGGTTTGCGTTGCTAAAATGGAAAGGTGAGGAATGGTTTCAGGAAAAATTCGTTCCATTTATTTCACCCATCACTCTCGTAGCCCTTTTGTTTACTATCGTGCTCATGTTTAGCCTCAAAGGGGAATTGATAGTCAATATTCCGCTCGACGTACTGCGCATAGCCTTACCGCTAGTCATATACTTCGCCATCATGTTTTTGGTGAGCTTTTTTTTAGCCAAATCACTTGGCGCTGACTATTCCAAAAACGCCTCTATTGCATTCACTGCTGCGGGCAACAACTTTGAGCTGGCCATTGCCGTAGCCATTGGCGTTTTCGGCATCAATAGCGGCCAGGCATTCGCCGGTGTCATCGGGCCGCTGGTAGAAGTGCCGGCGCTGATTGCGCTGGTCAATGTGGCCTTCTGGCTGCGGAACAAATATTATCCCGCTTCCACCTCAATCGAGAAAGCATAATAACAGCGTAATGCCGTAGGTGACTATTATCACATGAGTTTGTTGACAATAGTCACCTTTTACGCGCACCCATTCATCGTAAATTTACGATAAAAGATAACCCTCGCCCGCTTCGTCATAGCTCATAAACTTTTTCAACCATGAAAGAAATAAAAATACTGGGCACCGGCTGCCCGAAATGCAAACAAACTACCGCCATCGTGGAAGAAGCGCTGAACAAACTCGGCATCGATGCTAAAGTAGAAAAGGTAGAAGATATCGTAGAGATCATGAAATACAACGTGCTCTCCACCCCTGCCGTGGTAGTAGACGGCAGCGTGGTCTTCAAAGGCAGGGTGCCTTCGATGAGCGAGATAGAAAACATCTTAACGCGCTAATCAAAAAAATTTCAATCATGAAGAAGCTATTCCATTATTGGCTGATGGCGGCTGTTTTGGTATTGGCTACCGCCCCTACCCTTTCTGCCCAAAATAAACCCGCCCAAAAAACCACGTCAACAAGCCGCGTGGAGGTGCTCGACTTCCACACCGACCACCGCTGTAATACCTGCCTCGAAATCGAAAAACTAACACGCAAGGCGCTCGCCGATCACTACGCCAAAGAGCTGAAAAGCGGCAAAATTACTTTCCGCCTCATCAACGCCGACGACAAAGCAAATGCCGAAATCGTGAAGAAATTCCTGGCTTTCGGCACTACGCTGATCGTGTATTCATACAAGCAAGGCAAGGAGAACTACGTCGACCTGACCAATTTTGCTTTTATGAATTACAATAAGGCCGACAAATTCACCACCGGACTGCGCAAGGAAATTGACGCGGCGCTCAAAACCATTCAGCCATGACCGAGTGGCTGCAATCGCTGGCCCAAAGCCAGGATTTTCCCTGGCTTTCAGCATTGGCGCTGGGCTTGCTGACTGCTATCAGCCCTTGTCCGCTGGCCACCAATATCACCGCGACGGCCTTTATCGCCAAGGGCTTTACCGAAAAGCACAAAGTACTGTGGAGCGGATTGCTCTATACGCTGGGCCGGGCAGTGAGTTACGTAAGTATAGCCGTGGCATTATACATCGGCGCCAGTAAATTTCACGTAGCGCGCTTTTTCCAGGGCAACGGCGAAAAATGGCTGGGGCCGCTGCTCATCGTTATCGGGTTAATTATGCTCAATGTGATTCCGCTGCATTTCAAGGGCAGCAGTTTTGTGCAAAAAATCACCGACCGCATGAGCAGGCAGGGACTCTTGGGCGCTTTTTTGCTGGGTTTCGTCTTCGCCCTGGCGTTTTGCCCGTACAGCGGCGCGCTATATTTCGGCATGCTCATCCCGCTCACACTCAGCGCGGGTGATGCGTTTTCCATTCCGCTGGTTTTTGCACTTGGCACGGGTTTGCCTGTGTTGTTATTCACCTACCTGCTCGCTTTCAGCATAGAGAAAGTGGGCGCCTGGTTTAACGCCATCCAGCGGGTAGAAAAAGTGATGCGCTATGCCGTAGGCGCGGTGTTTTTGATCGTGGGAATTTACTACGTAGCGATGTTTGCCGGGTTGCTGAACTGACCTGTTTATTATTTAAAAAATCATGGAAGCAAAACAAGAATTAAAAATCCTTTTCTGGATTTCTGCAGTGTTTGCCGCTGTCTTTTTCCTTCCCATCGAGAGCGCTCGATTTATGACCGCCGTGGATGCCACCCTCGACCTCGCGAAGTGGTATGCCCGGGAGCACGTCATCTTATGCCTGCTGCCGGCATTTTTCATCGCCGGGGTCATCTCGGTTTTTGTGAGCCAGGCATCGGTATTGCGGTATTTTGGCGCAAATGCAAAAAAATGGTTGGCGTATAGCGTAGCAGCCCTTTCGGGTACGATACTGGCGGTTTGCTCCTGCACTATTCTCCCGCTGTTTTCAAGTATTCACAAGCGGGGCGCGGGGCTGGGCCCGGCTATCGCATTTTTGTATTCCGGGCCGGCTATCAATATATTGGCTATCATTCTCACCGCGCGTATTTTGGGTATTGAAATGGGCATTGCGCGCACTATTGGCGCCGTGGCATTCAGCATAATTATCGGCGTTGCCATGTCTTTAATTTACCGAAAGGAAGAAAAAGCCAAACGCGAAGAGCAGATGAATATCGAATTGCCGCCGGAAAAACGCCCCGTTTGGCAAACCGCCTTTCACTTCTTCACGCTGGTATTGATTTTGGTATTTGCCAATTGGGGTAGTCCTGCGGGAGATGACCAAACCAGTGCGTGGTATTACATCTGGGCTTACAAATGGTATATCACCGGTTTTTTCAGCCTGATGTTGGCTTTTTCTTTGGTATTTATTTTAAAAATAAAATGGTACTGGGTATTGGCGGGCGTGGTGGCCACCGTTATTTCTGCATTAACAGCTTCGAGTCCGCTGGTCCCCATGCTCGTGGGCATCGCCGCGCTTAGCCTGATTACGCTTAACGACAAAAGCGACGATGAAAACAAAGAATGGACCATTTCCACCTGGGGTTTTGCCAAGCAAATATTGCCTTTACTGGCCATAGGCGTCGTGATAGCTGGTTTTTTACTGGGCTCCACCCACGACGGCCGCACGATTCCCGGCATCATCCCGGGCGAATGGATAGCCTGGCTGGTAGGCGGCAATTCTGTGTTTTCCAACCTGTTTGCCTCTATAGTCGGCGCCTTCATGTATTTCGCCACACTCACCGAAGTACCAATTTTACAGGGCTTGATCGCTTCCGGCATGGGCAAGGGTCCTGCCCTGGCATTGCTGCTGGCCGGTCCCTCGTTATCCTTACCGAATATGCTGGTGATACGGGAAGTGCTAGGCACCCAAAAGACGGCTGTTTATGTGGGATTGGTGATAATAATGGCTACGATTTCGGGATTGGCGTATGGGGCATTTTTTTGATTCAATTCTCAATCATCCTTTTACCATCCGCCCGTTTTTTAAAACCTCGCCGTTTGTGGCGTTTATTATTTTGTAAAAATAAATAGCTCCTGTCAAATTACTCGCATCCACAACGTACTGTCCTTCAGAAACAGAAAAATTCAATACATTTTTTCCTAACCCATCATAAACCGACAAACGGTAATTCGCCTGCGGGGTTAAGCCGCTTACAGTTAAGGTCACCCTTTCATGAAAAGGGTTTGGGCTAATCAAAACAGATACATTCTCAAACGCGGGGTCATCTGCTCCCACTACCGAGCAACTACCGGGATTAACAACTTGCTCGGATACGCTAAAACCGGGATGCTGGGAATCCTCAAATTGAAGCGCAAAATCGCCTTGGGTAGCAGAACCCGGAGGCAGGATAATTTCTACGGTTTCCCCATAGGGGCCGCTTACCGGCGTAAAAGCTATTTCAGGAGAGGATACAACGAACGTGTCGCTCAGAAACTCCTGCTGCACCAGTACGTCGATAATTAAAAAGTCGTCGGCTGGGAGTGCCGCAGTCTGGTTGTCATGGCAGGTAACCGACAATACGGCTGCAGTGATAGAAGGCACTGCACCTGAACAAGTTCCGGGGTTGTCAATAGCAAATTCGATAGATACGCTATCGATTTCGAGCCCGGCCACTCGCACGGAAATAGGCTCGCCGTTCAGAGACTGGTTGGGCAAGGAGAGCGAAAAAACGGCGCCAAACGGGCTGAGATAGGGCGTTTCGTTGATGGTGATTAATGCCGTGTCTCCTAGTTCAGACAAAGCGCCTTCTACGACGACAAAAGACAGGACGGTTTGGTCGTCTAATGAATCGGCAGGAGTTCCATTGTCGAGACAAACAGCCGTAACGTCAACAACAGAAAGCGCCGGCGGTACTGGATGCATATTAGAATAAAAAGCGACTTCACCTTTTGCAGCCACTACCAGGTCTTTTTTATCGTCGTTATTGATATCAAAAAAAGCCATGTCATCGGCGCCATCCAAAACGTTATCCAACCAATGCGTTGTATATTGTGTGCCTGCGCCATCTATATTTTCCAGCCATACTACATATTGATTCCAAAAAGAAGACGCGGCAAGATCCAAATCGCCATCGAAATCAAAATCGCCTGGCATCAGATTCATGGGTACATTGGCGAGGTCGAAGGCGGGTATCTCTTCAGAAAACACGCCAAAGCCGTCATTGCGGTATAGGGTTACCACACTGGAAACAACCAGGATATCCAGCGTCCCGTCATCGTCGATATCGCAGATTTCAATATCGTTGAAGTTGCCTTGATTTTGATCGATCAAATGGGCCGTGTAATTATTGGGGCCGGTGTTTTCGTACCAATAAATATGTGGATTGATATTCTGATTGCCGTAAATGTATACCACCACCAGATCGTCGTCGTCATCGCCGTCTATATCGTGTGCCTGGGCAAAAAGAGGATTGGCATCGCCCATATTCAGCAACTGACCACCCGTGCCGAAAGTATTATTTCCCAAATTTTTTCGCCAATGAACGCCCCGGTTATCCGAGCGGCGGCAGAAAAGCAAGTCTGTCAAGCCGTCAGCATTTACATCATAGGGGTAGCCGTAGGTCGTAAAGCCTCCCGAGGCAGGCATGCCCACTACCTGGTCGAACCCGCCTGCGGTATTGTTAAAATGGATTTGCACCTGGGTATAGGGAAAAGCCAGATAATTTTGACTTTTCAGCACATCCTGGTAACCGTCGCCGTTGAAATCAAAAAGCATCAATTGCGTAGAAAGGCTTTCGTGAATTTTTTGACCAAACCTGAAACTACCGCCGCCCTGGTTGATATAGGAGGCCGTAAAAGCCCCGCCTTCCGACCCCAGTACGATATCCTCATCGCCGTCGGCGTCGATATCGCCGATTGCCATGCCCTCTGGAAAATAAACGTGTCCCACATCTTCGTGATTGAAATAGTTGCCGGCGCCGGGATTGACATAATAAAATAACTCGTCGAATTTGGTTGCCGCAAAAAGATCGGGAAGGCTGTCGCCGTTGATCTCGCCGATGTAAAGGGCGCGCATGGGATTGTCGTCGGTAGGTACGCTGTTAGTTGCGTAAGTTCCGTCGCCGTTATTCATCATCCTAAATATATAAGGAGCAGAGGTGCCATCGTAGGTAGCGTAGATATCCATATCGCCGTCGAGATCGGTATCGGCAGCGGTTAAGTCGTGGAGCAATTGTTTATTATAAATAGAATAATAAGGATGAAAAGTGGCGTCGCCATTATTTTTGGCAAACATAATATCTTGCAGCGTTCCGAATACGATATCCGTATGGCCGTCGCCGTCAAAATCATAGGCCAGCATATTGTAGGTGCCGATATTGATCAATACTTGTTCACTGGCAAACACCCCTGCGCCAAGGTTTTTATACCACACAATACGGCTGTTCTGAAAACCGATTGATGATAAAACATCGGTAAGCCCGTCGCCATCCACGTCGGCGGCAAAAACGGTATCGTAATAATTATTGCCGATAAAAGTGGTCAGGGTATCCCGGGCGGCGAAATTTCCATTTTGGAGGTTCCGGTAGCGATATACTGCCCGGTGCGACGAAGCGCCATCACCGGTTGAAATGACGATATCTACAAAGCCGTCTGTATCAAAATCAGCCAGGGCGATGCCACTGATGCCCGCTACGTCGGCATCAATGTATTGTGTGGCGCTGAATTGGCCGTCGCCGGCATTGACATACCACACCAGCTGTTCCTGGGGGCTAATGGTCAAAATATCGACGTCTCCGTCGTAGTCCAAATCGGCCACTTCTATTTTGTGGTGATAGCCTTCCGCCAATGATACGGGCAGTTCAAAGCGGTCCAAACTATCCAGCTTGATTAATACCGACAAGTGCTTGTTGTCGGCTACCACAATATCGATTTTCCCATCGGCATTAAAATCGGCGGTTTTCATGTCCGAAATGCCGTCGGCTAT
>JAEUUQ010000570.1 GCA_016787505.1 Saprospiraceae bacterium
CGCGTCACCTCGAATAGAACGGCCGCGATGATGAACCAGATAAAAGCAGCTGTCATTAATTCCATTGTAATTTTCTATTAATTAAAAAGTATGTTTTGTTGCTCATGGATATTAATACCAAATACCGTACGAGATTTCAAACAGCGCGCTTCAAGTAAATTGTTAGTTATCAAATTATTGATTTTTAATAACTAACAAATTAAATATATTCTTAACGTAAAATTAAAGCAAAATAGCAAAGCCTGAAAATCCCGGAATAATTCCGAGTTTCTCCGCATTTTGTCCGAAATGTTTAATCGAATTTTGTCCCGGTCTGCGAGCTTAGAAAAAAGGATAAAAGCAGGCAGCGGGCATTTGAGGCTATCAGAAATGGAGCTTGATGATGAGGGGGTATACACATAGATAATCACAGCATAAATGCAAAAGTTCCCCCGTGTCATTTTTTTTGAAAAAGAAAAAGCCGGCTCATCGCAAGGACGAGCCGGCTGGGGATAATATCAGTAAATTGCTAGTTCACCAGGTTTAGTTCCGAATCGGATAATTCCTTTACAAAGTGTTCTTTCGACAAATGGCGCTTTTTGTACTGTATAGGTATCCCTCCGGCGACCCCCACCTTGCGTGATGCTCTCAGGAGGTCTAACGCTGGGCGAAAAAGGAAATGGAAAGAGAAAAGGCACAGCACCGCAATTCGGGGGGAGATGTATTCGCTAATCGAGTTGTATTTAAAGGGCCGTCTAACGCAGCGGACTTTCTGTGAGGAGCGGGATTTAATCAGGGGGTATTTAGTTATTGGCTGGGCCGCTATCGCAGCGAGTGAAGCCGCCCAGCGTGCCGCTATGATCTACACATTGCTGGATACTTGTATCAAACACCAGGTCACCCCCCTCCAGTGGCTCCGCGACGTCCTGACCCGGTTACCTGACCATCTCATCCAGCAAGTCAGTGAACTGCTGCCTCACAGGTGGAAACCCTTGCAATAGCGGGAATGCGCTATCTTGAGGGGAGGTAATTCGCCGGAGGGATACCCCTGATCTAAATAGCTATGACCCGGGCAATCATACAGATACATATTACTGGAGTGGGTGAAGGGAGTGGGGTGCTGTGGGGATAATAGCTTTTAGCGAACATAACTTTCCGCTTCATCAAGATATCTTTTTATTTCAGAAATATGCTCCATGACCCCCAACTGAGTAAAAAGCAATTCTTCCTTGCAGCCCTCATCAAAATAAGGTCGGATAATTTCAGTATGGGTTTTAATCATTTCGAACAGCGAAAAAAAAGGTAAACAAGAGAAAAATGAATAATAGTTTGAAAATCGGTATAGGAATATTCGCCAATTATCGGTAAGTTGTATTTGTGATATTACTTCCGTATACAATTTCTGATATGTATTTTTTCCTTTATTAATTTCATCCCTAACAATGCGTAAAGCCATGTAAATCGGGGAAAAAATTTGCAATATACTGTCATTGCCATGGCCTTCGAAAAAAGCTCTAAGTTTATTAGACATATCCAATCCGCCAGTATCAATAACATCAAAAGCATCTCTCGATATTCTGGCATTTAAGAAAAAAAATGCCCAATTCTTGGGCAAGTCCAGTAAGTCAATATAATTTTCTTGGGCTATCTGGTCAAATCCGGCGCTAATAAAGCGTACCTCAGGGTAATTGAGTTCAAGATATTTTTTCCATGTCTTGTCACAGGAAATAAAATGGTTGTTGCACCACACCGGACTGAGTAAAATAAATATGTCGCAATCCAGTACAGTGCCTAATTCATAGGGTCGCCACGACAATCCTTGCTGCTGCAATTGCCGACCCAAAAACCCGGCAGCACTTTCTTCCGCGGCCCAATATGATATACGAAAATTAGCCATATATTTTTTCGGGTATTAACTGAAGTAAATTAGAAAAGTAGCTACGCAGATGCTGCAAATAGTTTCGATGGCCCACAGGAGTAGTTTTGATATATTCGCAAAGCTTTTCATAAGATAATACTATTTCATCCTTGCCATATATCTCTTTGATGCGATTGGAAGTAAGCGAAGTATCTAAAAATGAAGACAATAACGAGCCGAGAATAGATTGATCCTGTTGCAATAATACAGGAAGCACCCGTTTTTCTGACTTACCAAATTCATTTCCCACGAGGTAAATAAACAGTTTTTCTTTGAGCTCAAATGCCGTTCTTGTAGGTTGATAGGTATAATATTGCCAAACATCGTGAAAATATTTACGTGGAATCATAAAACCGCCTGGGGGTTCCTCTAATGGGATAACCATGTTCTTAATCTCTCTTTTGGTCTCTCCCGTTTCGGGATCTTTCCACTTCAACAGTTCGTTCCTGATAAAATCGTCGAATTGATTGAGCAATCCGGTATCGGTAACCGGATTAAAATAAATATATTCTTTTCCCCCACCAAAGTAGTTTATTTTCACTGTTTTGTATTCGTTTTCGAGTTGCCGAAAACACTCCCTATCCAGCGAATTGTTATGCATTAAAAGAAGCACTTTTGATTTATTCTTCAACGCAACATCGAGCTGCTCTTTAATATTATCAGCAATCTGATCCTTTTCGCCGCTGTCGTCAATCCGTACAATAGAGCACTCCGAGGCATTTTCAACAGCAATGTAATCAAATGTCCCTTGCGTTTCTTTCAAGGCTCTCCAATGCCACAGGATAATCATAACAGCGTTTTGCAGGGTTTGCATAGGTAGTGGTTATCATTATGAACCAAAAAGTTCTTTCACCAGGCGGTATTTCAGTTCGATATCGTCGCTAATCATCAATGCATTTTCGATAGCTGACAAGATTGACTCTACAGGCCTAAAAGTGACAAAAGTTGTATATGGTGGTACTGATGATGCCCCAAGTTTGATGTCAATACTTGACCAGGATTTAAGTTTTTCCCACCATTGTGTACGACCACGACCTGTAGTAATAACCAGAATAAAATTATCAGGTATATCTCGACCATCAATAATTTCTTCGTCTATAAATCTTTTAATATCGTTTTCATCATATTTTCTTTTACCCATTTCATCAAGGAATGCTTCTATAAAAGATAGATGAACAACCAAAAAGTGATAATTAAAAAATCCTTTTTCTTTTTCTAATTTCCAATCCTGATAATCTTCCGAATAAAATGTACAATTACTCTGATTTTGCAATATTTTTTCATTTACATTTTGTACTCTCATTTTTATACGATTGTCAAAAAAGCAAATTTTTGTCGCTAGCACTTCCATAAGCTCAGCAACTATAATTGGCTCCATATAACTAAGTTCATTTAATCGTTTATTTCCACAAAAATATTGGATAAAAACACCATGACTCCTGTATCGTATATAGTCATTTCCAATATTATCTACCTGCTCAATCCTATGTGCCAGATTTAGTTCGAGTTGGGGTATTATATCTTTTTGTAAATTTAAATTGGTGGCGCTTCTAAATAGAATGTCAAAATCAGAAAGTTCAAGCTGAGCAACAACATTTCCTTCAACAGAAAACTCAATCAGATATTTCTCCCTATAATTCAACCATTTATTCAACCATGCAATATAAGCCTCAGATTCATTTGACACAGTTGAATGTATCACTCTAATAACGCCTTGTTCCCGAATTCTAGTAAGTAACATTATATTATCCGGAGGAATAAAAACACATTTAAACCTGGATGCATTATCAAGAATACCATATGATTCAATATTGGCATTGAGTTGAAACAGGACTTCTCCCTTCCATATATGGAAATATTTTACCAGGTATCCCCAGTGGGGTTCAAACTGTTTCTGAAAATATGCTTTTGATTGTGGAAAATCATCACTTAATACTCTTCTGGCAGAAATTTCATATTCTTCGATGATGTCACCTTTTGCATAGCGATTATCCAGCATACTGCCTACCTTTATCCAGGGATAAAAGCGTCGATCACGCTCGCTATCTTTATTTTCGACACTCGAAAAAGTATTATTTAATAACATGGCTGCACATACCTTATCCTGAAATGTACCACCCAGTTTTGGCAAAAGGGTGTTTTCATCTATGATATCACTATATAATCGAATTGGCCTTAACAATAGCAATTCTTTATCTATGTGTATGATGTGCTTAAGATATACTCCTATCTTGTAATACGGTGTTACTTCCAATTTCCCGTCATTTGATATGTCATGTTCCTCGATAGAAATGTTTAGTGTAAGACCATGTATCGAAATTTCTTTCAATTCTTCTGTTGAATAATGTTTGACATTTCGCAATTCTGTTTCGAGTATTGTAAAAAAAGCGTGCTCCCCTACTATACCTCCTGGCATATATACAATACACTTAGATAATGCATCAGAAATTCTATTAAAATCCGTACCTTTCGTAACAAAATGATTATTATTTTCAACATCTAAATTAGAAGCAAACTTACTTAAATCGATTGTAACAAAATGCCCGTCAAGTAATATTTGTTTTTTAAATTTTATATTCTGTACATTATTCGTTGGAGTTAAAAATGTAAAGTTAAAATTAATTTTAGAAATATTTTCTGTAAATGCAATAGTACCCAGATATAATGAATTTGAAATAAATTTGTTCCAAAACAAATAGAATAAATTCTGAGACTGGCCTCCAAAGCTGATATTCCTTGTTAGCCCAGACCAAAAGGCTCCTTTTTCCAGCAGGAATCTCATTAAATGACTTATTTCTGTATCGAGTGGAACTGATATATTTCGTTCTACCAGAGGTGTAAACTTATGACTAACTTCTAGCTTTTTCACGTCGCTGATAACTTGATTGTTTTCCAAATTTTCAGCTGCTCTTAGTTTAAAAATCCATTCCAGGGCAATTAGGCTGTGGGCACTAATATTATGTGCATAAGAATCAATTAATATATGCATAATAGCTGACTGTCTATATTCATTCCTTACTATTCGCGGAATTTTTTTCCCGTATGCTATTTTATTTTGAAAATATTCAATATGTCTTGAATAATATTCATGATAGCCTAATTCCATAAGAATAGGATTATTATTTTCAGTATAAAACAAATCGGTACTAAGAGCATCTATGAAGGCCTCTTCTCTCATTCTGGCGCCACCAGACATATCCCAGTTTAATATCAATTCTTCGTATTCTCGACTGAAGGATTTGATCAAATTACCTACTGATTTCAGATTAAATCTATGACCATCTTTAAGAAAACTATCTTGATAATCTTCAGAACTCAATATAACATGTACAACACCATCGAACTCACTAAATTGAATAAGTGGGAGTGACAGGTATCTATATTCATTTATATCAAAATAGGTTTTTAAAATATGATATTCCGACACCTGCACATTTGTAAGAGGCGGAAGATTTTTTTCGGGGTAAAGTATGGGGTGAAAATAATCGTTTAGATCGCCAACACCGATATGTTCTATATCTTTCAGTGTATAATCCCCCCGCCTCAATTCATAAAAAACAGTATAACTAACTTTAGTTTGATCTTTATCTAATTTTTTTACTTTTGTTAGCTCTCTCCAATACTCGTCTAATTCCGGCTTTTCTTCAATTGTTTTTTCTAATAATTTTTTTTGCATTTTTAAGCCGCCATATATAAGATAAACATCTTCAAACCTGTCCATATAAACAGCCGTACCTTCCTCGTGGTCTCGAGGAATAACATTAAGGAATACGGTAAACCTATCTTGTAAAAAATAATCTGCTAACACCATATGGAACCTATCCATTAGCATGTCATAAAATTCCTCGATTTCAGGAAATGCAATAATCCTTCGAATGTTATCTTTAGCCATTTCACTTTTTAATCAGATGAAACAATCTTTAAAACAACTCTAATCTACATTGTCTATATAAAATTTCAGCTTCACTCTCATTCTGTTCTTGTACTTCATATATTTATCATAATCCACAATTCCTAATCTATAATCGCGTTCCAAGTCTTCGAACTCAGCCTGCAAGGTAATAATTTCATAGCGAAAATTTGGATATTCCACAAGCATATTAAACAAGGGTTTTAGCGACCCACCAGAGACAAAAACCTGTTGCATTTCTTTTCTTTTTGAATCTTTATCAATAGTATTAATCACTTCTTTTTCATTACTTATACCTCCAGTAGACAGATTGGATAATATGTCTTCCCTGTGTATTCGTTTATCAGGATTGTTTTTTCTCCTTAACATTGCATTTAAAGCTACATTCTCTAGTTCTCTCACATTATATTGCTTCCATTCATAATCATGTATTAATAAATTGAGCGCTATATCATCAAATACAGCATATAGTTCATCCGAACTTGCTAGTTTTAAAAAATGCACCAACAAATCGCCAATATCTTCACGACGGGAGCGAATTGGGGGGATTTCGACCTTACTGATTATTGAATAATACAAATCTGACCTAAATCTATTTGCCTTTACCTCTGCCTCCAAGTCTTTACTAGTCGAAGCTATGACCTGAATATCAACCTGCTCTTCTGCATAGGTGCCTACTCGTCTGATCTTATTCTCTCTAAAAAGGGGAATCAATCTGGCTTGTTTGTTCAAATCTAGTTCTGCAATTTCCCGAAAAAAAACTATACCTTTATTAGCATTTTTAACTTTACCATTCACACCTGAATTATTACCAAAAACAATATTCTCAAATTCGTGATCTTTACCAATCGTTGGTATTGAAACTTCCTCAAAAGGAAATTCTCGTCTCTTACTATTACAGTGAATAAACCGTGCAGCAATGCTTTTCCCTACTCCCATCTCTCCTTTGATTAACAAGCTAATATCAGGCTGATCAGCAATAGCTAACAACTCTTTTTTTATTTTTAATGTCCCATCAGATTTACCTATAAAAGGATATCTCCGCCAATTATGCCAATAAAACTCAGGGATTGTTTCTTCTTCGAACTGCTTAGTCGAAAGTGTATGTTGTGTTGATATCACATAACGAATGGCATTTTCCCATTTTTCGGGATCATAATCGCCCTTATACATATAATCATCAGCACCGGTTTGAATAGCTTCCCGAATTGTATTACTCTCTTTCTCTAAGGACAAAATCACAATAGGTGTATTAGGAATACTCCCTTTCAACTTATCTATCAATTCCAGACCTCTATATCTACCACTATTATCCAGCACCAAATCGAGTAAAACGAGATCGTATTGTTCTCCATTTGTTATAGCGGCATCAATCTCATCAGGACTATATACCGAATCAAAAAGAAAACTGTCTGTAAATGCAATACTCATTAGGCTTTGAAAATCCCGGCTATCATCTATCAGCAGTATGCGTTTCCTTTTGTCTCCTTCAATCATATTTGGATGTAGTTAACCCCCAAATATATTAAATTCCTGGGAAGAAAGAAGTCCTTTAGTCAAAGCATTAGTTTAGGCTACCGGCTTTTTTCCTGTTGTTCCGGTAAACGTTATAATACCTCGCCTCGTCGTAATAATACTTGTAGAACCTGTTATTATCCGCCACTTCGCACAATTGAGAAAGGTCTTTATCATCTAATTTTTTGATAATCAATTTTTTAACTTTTTTTACTATTGCTAACGCATAATATATCACAGTTGTTCGAGTCATATCATTGAAGCAAGCTCGTTCATCGAAAGATTCATCTACCGATTCCAGGTATCTATAGATTGGTCCCTGTTGTCGCCTTTGCAGATAAATGAGGAGGGGCAAGGTAATCAGCTTGTTCTTAAGATCGCAAAAAGCGTCTTCCTTGTTTTTGGCTATTGTTACCTCACCATGTATAGAAGGGACAAAATCACAATTATCATTCACCACCTGCTGCATCATCCCAAACAACCCGGCAAACTGATCAGCGCGCTGTTGGATTTCCTGGTCAACTTCAAGCAAGGTAGCGATAAGCGTGGTAGCTTTTTTGAACAAAATCGCATTGGTCAGGTAGATGCGCTGCAGGTAGATGTGGAGGTAGTCTGTTCGATTTATCGGATGTACGCTTTGGATGACCTCCGTGACTTCCCGTATGCAATTGGCATCAACGAGGGCGTCGAGGTTGCCGAAGGGGTGCGACCACTGCCCGCTGCGGTAAGCTTCGTAGGTGTTGCAGCTTTTTTCAATGTACTGGCCGATATCGACGTATTCAAATATGGAACGTACCGATTGTACCACTTTTTTGCGATCGGTATCTTCCAGGCCGAGGTTATCGATATAGCGGTACAGCTGATCCTTCAGCAGATTCCCCATGATCAGATTGTCGTTGATGGCCGCATGGGTGGTAACTCCGCCCTTGCGGTCGAGAATCTGGTTGTGGTAATACTGCACGCTGATGATCACCTCCAGGATAAAGGGCAATTGCTGTTCAAAGAACTCGGGCGGCAACTTCCGCTTCGGAGCGCCGTTTTCTGACATCCAGGCGTGCATGGCGATGGCAAAGCGCCAGCGCATAGGCAGGTCGACGCGTTTGCCGTCGTTGCTGTACACCTTGCTGTCAAGTATTTTGAAAAAGGGAACTTGGCCGTTGCCGGCATGGCTAAGCCTATTGAATTGCTCGTAGGCTTGGGTCAATCGGTGGCGCTTAAACTTGCCATCGTCGTCAGGGTTAGTTGGCATAGGGAAAGGGGTTGGTCACTGTAAAAGTAAAGGAATTTTACCCAATGACGCAAGTCGCCACTTTCGTGTTCTCCACTTTTTCAAAAAAATTAACATTAGATTAACTCAAAACAAGCAGGCCGGGGCGAACTTTTCCACCTGGCCGTTTTCGTTTATCTCCCAAATTTCGTCGGCCATGTAGGTGGCCGTATCGGAATTGTCTATGATAAATGTGGCTACATTTCCCAAAAAGCAAATATCACCCCCGTCCCACTCTTTCCATTCGGTGGGATTCCACATCGTCAATAACTGCTTTTCGTTATGGCTGTTCCGCTGTTGTTCGTAAGTGACGAAACTATCGGCAGGAAAAATTTGTATCTTATTGAGATGTTTGATTAGTTTCTGTTCAAGTTCCGGGGCTAAGGTCTGCAATACGATGATTTGCGCCTTGTTACCTGGTTCTTCCAGTATTTCCGTTATCACAGGCCACGGGTTTATGCTTGATGCGAAATGTGTCATGGTTTTGTGTCTTTCAAATTGTATCGTACAATACAATGCCAGAAATAAGAATAATTTCACATGTGATTATAAATTATTGATAATCAATTGTTTTATTGCATAAAAATTAATAACTCCTTGCCGTAATCAAATGCGCCGACCCGAAAAAATTTCGGGTTGATCCGAAAAAAATCCGGATTTATTCGGAATATCTGGCGCAATCCAACATCCAACATCAAACATCAATCATCCCCCCTCATCCCCCCTCATCCTCCCCGCCGCCCATTCCGGCGTGATATCCCGCTGGGGGTTGGCCAGCATTTCGTAGCCGACCATGAATTTTTTGACGGTGGCGCTACGCAGCAAGGGCGGGTAAAAATGCATATGCCAATGCCATTCCGGGTGGGGGCCGTCGTTGACGGGCGACTGGTGTATGCCGGCGGAGTATGGGAAGGAGACCAGGAAAAGGTTGTCGTAGCGGGCGGTGAGTTGCTGCAATATGGCAGCCAGGGCTTGTTTTTCTTCCGGAGTGAACTGCAATATGGTCTGCACATGCCGGCGACTGATGATCATGGTTTCGTAGGGCCAGACGGCCCAGAACGGCACCAGGGCCACAAAATGGTCGTTTTCGATGACGAGCCTGGTTTTTTCTTTGCATTCCAATTGCAGGTAGTCGCCGAGCAGACTGCGGCCTTTTTCCTGGAAATAGACCGACTGCCGGGCGGTTTCTTTGAGGATTTCTTGCGGCAGGGAGCTCTCTGCCCAGATCTGTCCGTGCGGATGGGGATTGCTGCAACCCATAATCTCGCCTTTGTTTTCGAAGATCTGGATGTATCTGATGTCAGGGTTGGCCGACAGGTTGCGGAATTCTTCTTCCCACAGGTCGATGACTTGTTCGATGGCTTCGAGGCTCAACTGCGACAGGGTGAGGTCGTGGCGGGGCGAAAAGCTGATGACACGGCAGATGCCTTTTTCGCTTTCGGCTTGCAGTAACCCGCCCACATCGTAGCTGCCCGGCGGCGTATCGAGCAATAATGCAGAGAAGTCGTTGGTAAAGGCGTAGGCGCCGGTATACGGCGGATTGGCGCTGCCGTCGGCGCGTTTGTTGCCGGGACAGAGGTAACAGGCCGGATCGTAGGCCGGACGGTTATCCGGCGGCAGGTTTTCTACTTTGCCCTGCCAGGGCCTTTTGGTGCGGTGAGGAGATACCAATACCCACTCGCCGGTGAGCAGATTGAGCCGCCGGTGAGGGTGTTCTTTTATATCAAAAACATGCGCTGAGGTCATGGCTAGTTGAATTTTATTTCGCACTGGTATCCGGGGCTAAGGCTTATTTTTCTGACTTCAAAAAGCTGGTCCGATTTGCTGAAATCGGGCACGTCTTCCCGGTTTAAATCGGGCAGGTAGGTGGCGCCTTTGTAGATGGGGCGGAAGTAAAACACCATTTCTTTGCCCGCCGCTGCGGGATAAAATTTGCGCAGTCCGATCTGCCAGGGAGATCCTTTGTAAAATTCATCGGCCACCAATTCGCCGTCGATGAACCCCATGGCGGTATCGCCCAGGTAGTCGATGGTCAGATAAGCGTCGTGCACATGGGCGGGCAGGTTGGGGGGTAGCGTCACTACGTGTTTTCGCTGCCCTACGACTCTTGTATTCATTTGCCATACTACTTTGGGCAAACGAATTTGATAGACCGACATAAGCGGGTTGTCGGCTGCGTTCAGCACGGCATCTTTCGATACTTCCGGCAACTTATTTATTTTGGGATATACCCTCACATCTGTTATATGATCGGCACTATGCAGGGTGAAGGTTTTGCCATTTTGTAAAACGGTCGCCTCGCTAAAAAACAGGTATGTACGGCCATCCATCCGTACCTGCCAGGATTGCAGCGCCAGCGTTTTGTCCATTACAAGCACTTTGGCTTGGGTTTTGCCGACGCTCACGGTAAATTCAGATACGCCTTTTTCACCGCTTGTTACTACCCAGCTATTTTTTTGTGATACAATCGTGCAGCCCGAATTATTGCTGATTTTTATATTTTTTGCTTTCGCAAATACAAATTCGGGGGTTACGCCTTCGGGTGCAAAAAATACGTAGCAGGGATCGTTCGCTCCGCCTACTTTGGTCATTAATTGCGCGGTAGCGTAATTTAATAAAGCGCCGTTTAAATCAAACCGAAATGGGGAAATAGCATTTTCTCCGCTTTTTAAATTAAACCCGCCTTTTTCAGGAATCAGTAAATCTCCTGTTTTTGATTTTATTTTTATTTGAATATTGGATTGATCAGCCATTACTGCATCATCCTGAAAATTATTGATAAACAAAAAACCGCTGTCGCCTTTTGCCCGCACAGCATAACGCAATTCGGTCAAATTATCAGGCGTTAATGCGGCAGTATTTTTGGGTAAAATACCCGTCATAGGCGCCAGCAAATGGCCAAACTCGCCGGTGAAAAAATGTATCAATTTGAGGCGGTGAAAGCCATCCCTTACCTGCCCAAATTCACCGATCGGCGCCTGAAAATCGTAGGATACTTTGGGCAATCCGTAGGCTTCGTCGCTGTAGAAATACTGGTCGCCCCGCGAGGTGGAGCCTCCGTGGTACATGTAATAACCCAGTCCGTTGGCGCCGCTGCCCAGGCAACGGTTGATGAGGGCGTCCATGCTGTGGTGATCTACGATAGGCCGGCGGGTATACACCGTCATGATGCCCGAGCCAAGCTCTGCCGCAAAAGCCGGATAATCCTCCGGCACATAGCGCACAGGGGAGTAATCGGGGTCGGCGTGCATATTTTTGTACAGAAACAACGGCGACAAGTCTTTTTTCTCGGTCCAGAACGGATAAGCATACGCGGAGGTAACGGGGATGGATTCGTTGGGAATGATGGCCGCGTATCCCCAGCCGGTAGCGGTGTAAAGCGGAGTGATCATGCCCGCTTTTTCGGCCAGTGTTTTCAGTATTTTCATGTGGTCGTTGCCCATGCCGGCGTAGGGGTTGTTTCCTTCTGCTACGCCCACGCCTGCCTGGGTGACCGCCAGGTCTTGCTCGGCGGCGGTCCAGTCGTAGGGCTGGCCGGGGTACATGAGCCCCCAGGGCGACGCGGAGTGCTGGTATTCGTTTTCAATCTGGATGCCGATGATGGGGCCGCCGTCTTTGTAATACAAACCCTTGATTTGCTTGCCGATTTCACTGTACAGTTTTTCTACTGCTTGCAGGTAAACGGGGTCGTTAGAGCGGATAGTGAGCGGTTTTCCCAGCAGCCAGTCGGGCAGGCCGCCGTTGCGGATTTCACCGTGGCAGAAGGGGCCGATGCGGATGATGGCATAAACGCCGTTTTCGGCGCATAATTCCACAAAGCGACGCAGATTGCGGTCGCCCTCCCACAGAAATTGCCCTTGGTTTTCTTCGTGGATATTCCAGAAGACGTAGGTGGCCACCACGTTGATGCCGCCGGCTTTCATTTTTTTGATGGATTCGTCCCAGTATGCGTTGGGATAACGGGGATAGTGAAATTCGCCGGTGACGGGAATAAAGGGTTTGTTATTTATCGAAAGAAAATAATTATTGACGCTGATGTGGTCGCCTGCCGGGTTTGATCCGCCCAATTTCAGGTGGTCGGATTTTATTTTTACGGGCGGTACGTTGATGTCGATTTCGTAAACTTTATTTTGGCTGTTTAGGCCTGAAAAAGACAGGAGGAAAAATGCTATTAAGAAGGTGTTTTTCATGATTGAAATATTTATTTGACGCAATGTTTTTTTTACCACAGAGTTTCACGGAGTTAACACGGAGTGACACAGAGTTAGAGTGATGCAAACAGTGCGCGGGTGGGCCGGCAAATTTAGCGGAGCAATTAAATTTGTCTAGCCTTTTTGGTTACTTTTTTGGCGATGAAAAAAGTAACAACAATACCGGGCAAGTTCTTTCAATAAAAAAAATAACATCACTCAAAAACCAGCGTCGCTGACGTTATTTCTATCCAGGAATCGGCTGTGGCGTTGCCGGTATTTCCGGGGGCGGCGCGTATCGACAACTGTAGCCTTTCGAGGTTGCCGGGCCGGAAGCGGTCGCCTGGGCCTCCGCGGCCGGCGGCAGGGGCAAACCAGTAATTCCAGCGGCCGGGGTAGCCCAGCGGCAGCATAGCCGATTTTGCGGGTTCTAATTCGTTCAGGGGGATTTCCAGGATTTGCCAATTGGGGCCGAGGATCAACTTTTTGCTCCAGGCCGTGCCGTCGCTTTCTACCAGAGTGATGTAGACATCCTGTCGCTGGCTTATGCCCCTGGCTTCAAGTACCAGCGTTTTGGCCTCCTTCAAGTGCTCTTTCCTGGGGTTTATTTTATGGCCGACGGGTACTGAAATGGTATAATCGTCGAGCGTTTGGTCGTAGCTCAGGGGCAGGCTGAGGCGGAACGCGGCTTCCCCGGAATGCGAGGCGGGTTTTACCTGAAAAATGCCGTGGCGGATACCGTCGCCGATGCGAGTGAAATTCAGTTGATCGATATCAGTTTCGGGATCGAGAATGCGCAAAGGAGTAGTCGGCGTTATCAGTTTCGAGGCCCAGCACTTGCTTTTGTAGTAATCCCAATCGTAAGGCGCCTTGTCTATTCCCGAGGGGAAATTGATCGTTTGCCCATCGGCTTTCACCACAATACAATAGTCCATCCACCCCTCCCCCAGCCTATCGCCGGTGAGATGGGCCTGGTAGGTATAACCCGATACGCGTTGCATTGGAGTGGACATAAACCAGTGCACATCGCTTTTTTTGTAATAAAGCGTGACGGATTCGGGGTTTTGGTAGCTGTATACATCTGCTTCAATGACAAACGGTTTGCCTGCTTCGAAGCTTTCCTGGTGATTCAGGGCCACGTGGGGCGGCGCCTGTTGGTCTTCGAGTGCCACAAATTCCGTGAAGCCTAGCGGGCCGATGGCATCGGGCGGGGTTTTTCTGTGGAAATCAGTGTATTTCGTAAGCACGTACACCCCGGGGCGGATATCGAAGACTCCGCCGGAAGCTGAGGTGCTGTGTTTATTGCCTTTATTCATGGGCAATACACGAAATGTACCACCGAGGTCCGGCAGTTGGATCGTCATGGGCCAGGTGCGGCTGATACTGCGGGTGACGAGCTTGCCGGGACTCGGCATATTAAATGGATCTTTGATGGCTACGGCATCGGGGTATACTTCGAGGCGCCATTCGCCGTCGTATAATTTTTCCAAAAAATAAATGCCCTTACCTTCGTAGTTCACCACAGGCGACGAGCCGTAGCCGACAATCTTATTTAAAGTGGCGCGATTGGGCGGAGAGGTAGTGGTAGTATTGGCGTACATAAACTTATCATCGGTGACCATCTCGCACAGGTTGTCTTCGTAATTAATGTGGAATGGCCCGAACATGGTATTCTCAGGATATCTGCCATAGCTTTTGTACATCGGTATCTGTCGCATCACCTCGGCGGCGATAATTGCGCTGAGGGCTTTTTGCGGGGTATACACCAGGTTGAGATAGTGGGTTTGCCAGCCCAGGTTGTAGGGGGCGGTGATTAACATATCATACGAAAACATAGCGGCGTATTGGGCGCCGACGGTACGAAAAGTGCGGGCCATCGCCGGATACAGGTACGCGTTTTGCAGGTCAGGCGTATCAAATTCGTACACAATGCGGCTATGTTTAGCCAATTTGGGGTCGAGCATCAGCGAAAAATCGTCGACGGCGGGCAGGTAATTGCCCTTCAGGGTGCGTCCGGAGTTGAGCCCTGAGGGATACCAGCCAAAACTGATGCCGTCGATATCGGATTGCCGCAGGGGTTCCACCATATTAAAATCCTGGCTGAGGTTGTGGAAGAGCAGTTTTTTGCAGCCCGTGCTTTTCACCGCTTTGATCAGGGCGTTGATATACGCCACCGAGCCCTTCACATCCTCGCTGTGGTGGTGGGGTTCGTTGATCATTTCGATAAAAAGAATAGCGGGTTCGTCTTTCAGTGCGCGGCCGGTATAGGGGTTCACGTGGTTGAGCAATTGGCGCAAATAATTCTGTTGTGCGGCGATAGCTTTTGGGTTGGTACCCAATTCAGATTTTTTAAAATAATACGACAGGCCGCGGGCGCTCACCGTATCGCGCATCGCGTCGGGCCATTTAGAGTTATACGTCACAATCGGGCTAAGCAGCATATAAATGCCGCGTTGGCCGGCCTTATAGACGACATAATCCATCACATCGAGGTGGTCGTTGGCCACCAGGTTGCCCAGCGAGTCGGAGTTTTCGTAGTCGCCCCAGAAGCTGAGTCGCAGGGCGTCCCAGCCCATGCGGGCAAAGTGCGTCATATCCTGGTCGACGACCTTCTTGCGGTCGTTGGTCACATAGCCGGCTGCGCGGTAATCGCAGGCCGAAGGCAGGCAATAATTGGCGCCGTAGAGGGCCACGGCCTGCTTGTCGTGGGACCAGCGGATGATGCCTTTGGCGTCCTGGTAGACGCTGCGGAGGGGGATTGCGGGCTGGGAAAAGCCGTTTATACAGATCGCCAACAAGAGGAACGGGAGGATGAAACGGAACATAGAAGCGGTTTTTGAATGGCCAATCAAGATACAAATTTATCGGCAAATCAAATCATGAATAAATAATATACTACGTTACCGGGCGACCATAATGTATCAGTGGCCTGCGGACAGCCAATTTTGTTTGATTTACACACACTAGCGAGCACGAGCTGCTTCAAAAAGAGCTCCGCTCCATTTGATTATTTATAAAAAATCGCGATGTTTGTATTTGGCGGGTATATACGAGTTGAACTAAACGTGAAAATGAAAAGGTTAGAATTATTTGAATTTGAAGATTTTGATTGGCTACCTGACAATAATGTGGTATTTATAGCTCTCGGTTTTTGCGTTTGTTTAGTTAAACAGGAATGAACAGGCTTGAACAATGTCAAATAAAATGCTTTCTATCTTAACTTATCTCATCATTGCCGGAACGCTGATTTTTCTGGTCTTAATGTCATTTGAGACCAAATCAGGGGGAGATGCAGCCACCAAAGGGTTAGGCCAATCCTTGATATTGTTGCCTGTTGCGGCAATTGCCTTTTTGGTGGTATTCAATCTGCCGACAAATAATTGGATTAAATACCTTGGACTCACTATTGGGCTTTTGTGTTTTGCCGCCTTGGTCGTCCTTTTGCTCGCTTTGTCGGGGTCAAGTTTGATATTTCAGGATACCAGACAACCATTTATGCCGCATTATAACGACCCGGTTTTGAGCGAATTGTTTAATGCCTTTCGAAATGGCAAAGTACGGAAATGGAAATCTTTATTGCAATCGCATCCTGAGCATCTTCAGGACAAACAGTTGTTGTACGATATTTTGTATGATGCCAAAGATGGCAGTAATTCGAATGTACACAAGCTCAATGCGTTAAAATATATGCTTGATTCTGGTGCAAAGCTCGACTCCAACCATTGCTATACATTTTCTACCTTGGCCTATTGCGGCAAGGCCGACTTCACAGAATTGCTTTTACAACATGGAGCGGATCCTAATTGCAAACCATCGCCATCACAAACAGTTCTTTTATATTGCATTGATGGCCAGGCGGTAAAAATTATTGAGTTGTTGATAAAGTATGGAGCCGACGTCAATGCAATAACATATAACGAACAACGCCAGGATAATCTTACCCCCCTTTTATATGCAGTATATATGGGGCAGTGGCCCTGTTGCAAAATCTTGCTGAAAAACGGTGCCGACCCAAACTATAAGAATAAAGACGGCATCAGCATTAAGGATTATATCCTCCAAAAAGCTGAAAACCCAGAAGAACATGGTTATTACAAAAATCCGGATTTCTTGCACTTAGTGGAGCAAATTAAGCAGTACCAATAACAGCCTGAAACGGCAGCTTTGATAAATAAGAATCTACGAACAATCGCTCCCCGAAAATGCTTCCTAAGCGTCGTACGTTCGGAAAGCGTAATGTTCGCCACAAGTAAAGAAAATAAATAATGAAGAAGGCCCTCAAAATAATTGGCGTCCTGTTTTTAATGCTAATTTTATTTCGTGGAAGTATGTACCGAATAATCATCAAATACAACGAAGTTGGTACACGACCAGAAATAGAAATAACGAACATAAACCTGATTGAAAAAATAGAAAGCAAATCAGCAAACAAAAAAATCGGATTCAAAGAGATTGTGGATGTGGCTATTGAGATAACGAATAAAGAATTAAGCTTCACGACGAATCGAGCATCAAATAACCCTAATGAATTAATGAATACAAAGCAAGCGAATTGCGTTGGATATTCAGCAATGTTCAATTCAATCGCATTGTACCTGATAAGAAAGAATGAATTACAAAATGAAATTGAGGCTGAACATAAAATCGGACAACTAGAATTGTTTGGTATCAACCTCCATCAATATTTTGAAAATCCATTTTTCAGAGACCACGATTTCAATGAAATAATAGATAAGAAAAACGGCAATACAATTTTGATTGACCCAAGCCTGAGTGACTATCTATGTATAAATAGAGTTGCCAAAAATGGAAAAGTAACAAAATGAGCCTGTAGCTAGTCGCCCCCCCCCAGCCCTCTCACAATTTTCCCAACATGGAGTAGCCAGCTTAGGAACGTGTCGTAAATAACTTAGGGTGCACACATGGAAGCGCAAAAACCAAAAACTTGAATCTGGATTGGGTGAAAAACCCCGGCTTTTTCATATTTTCGCCCCGCGCGGCGCTATGCCGGCTCATAATGCCGGACAAACGAAGTCTTAGAGCTCCTTATCAGGCGTTGTGACCGGTGAAGGTAGTGGTTTTTGCACGGACTGCCATTCGGTATAGTAACAAAAAACAGGTCAAGCCAAAAATTGGAATTGTAAAACCCAAACATAAACTTCTCTTGATTTCTAACTAAAATATTGAATCAAAATGTCAAGTATTGCAAAACAAATCATAGCGGAGAAAGCCGCTGACCGGCAAGCCTTTATTATCAAATCATTTACCGACAACTACGCCGATATCATGGCAGGAGACGCTTCAGCGTGGCGGGGCAAATTTCGTAAAATGTCCGAATCCGCTTTTGCTTTTTATCGTGGCGCAGCAGCCCTGTTTTATGCCGATGTCAGCCGCGATGACGACCCGTTTTTGAATGACAAAACCAGCCGTGTCTGGATTCAGGGCGACCTACATGCTCAGAATTTTGGTACATACATGAATAGCTCAGGTACTTTAATTTTTGATGTCAATGACTTCGACGAAGCCACGCTTGCACCTTTTACTTGGGATATTAAGCGGTTTTGTACCAGCCTTGCCCTTATTGGTTTTCAAAAAGCCTTATCCGATATTGAAATCCGTCAATTAATTACTGCAGCCTCGCAAAGTTATGCGCGTCAAGTAGCGCGTTTTGCATCTGGGCACGATCGCAACTTTGCCCTTACACTTGCAAATACCGAATCGGTGATTTTGGATATTTTGCGCAAAGCCCGCTGCTTGACCCGTGTGAACCTACTCGATATGGAAAGCGACATCATCGAGGGTGACCGCAAATTCAAGGACAATAAGTTTTTCATCAAATTGAGTGATGCCGAGAAAATGAAAATTGAAGCTGCGCTTTCGGAGTATTACGAAACAATACCAACCCGCAAAAAACGGTCAAAAATGACGTACAATGTCAAAGACATTGCGCGTCGCAAAGGGCTTGGCATTGGCTCAGCAGGTTTAAAAATCATCAGTATTCTGCTCGAAGGCGATTCAGAGGCATTAGAAAATGATATCCTGATTTCTATGAAAACTGCTCTGCCTTCTGCCGCAGCTCAGTATGTCAATGATGAAAAAGTCAAAGCCTATTTTAAACACGAAGGACACCGCACAGCCATTTCGCAACGGGCTTTGCAAGCTAATGCAGATCCTTTTTTGGGTTATTCATCTTTGGATGGTGTCGGTATGTTTGTGACAGAAATTTCGCCATATACCGCTGACCTCGATTGGAGCGATGTCAACGATATGGACGATCTTATTCAATTGGTTACGGATTTGGGACGTTGCATTGCTAAAATCCATTGCGTTTCGGATGATGATAGTGACCAAACGTTGATTGATTACTCGACTGAGCAGGCCATTAATGACGTTTTGGACGGTAGAGAAGCCGACTTTGTGGCCTATATGGTGGACTTTGGCGAACAATACGCCGAATGTGTCCGTACTGATCACCGTTTGTTTGTGGATGTTTTTAGGAACAAACAGATTCCAGGCATCTAATTTTTCATCCATTTAACATAGCAAGATTTTTTCAAAAAAGACAACCACTTTGCCATAAAATCAGGTTGGTTGCTAAAAGCCGGAAAAATCATGCTCAACTTGTCCCGTACCGACAGGTCGGGATGATTTGACGGCGTGCGGTATAACTTCCGATAGATTCTAGTCGTCTAATAAGGGGCGTGTCGAAAATCATTTTGACACGTCCCTAGATAAATGGTTAGCCTCGTAATAAGCACACAAACGACAAAAATCTACATAAAATGATGCCGCACTTTGGTATTATCGAACTTCACAAGATTGAAAACGCAGGAGAGAATGCCGACCAAATTGGTTTGCTTACAGCTGATTTTGTCTATTATCCAGACTGCCAACAATTGCAAATATGGCTGCCAAAATCCCAATACTCCAAATCGGATTACGGGAATTATCAAATTGTACATAACCAAACACAAGCCATACAGGAACAGGGACTTGTTGAAAATATTGTAAGCGGAAACGTCAAAATTCTTTTTGATACTAGCGGCTATCCGGAAGGGGAATATATTCTTGAAATTGAGCATCCGAAAAATGGTAAACATTGCTTACATTTTCAAAAACACGCCGAAGGTTTTGTTCCTGAAAAACTTAGACCAGTTGAGCCGCCGAGTAGCGATGACACTATGCGGGAACTGTTTTGGTAATGACGTACCAGCCTGGGCCTCGTCGTTTACAACTTGTCGCTTTTCAGGGGTTATGACCGGTGTAGGCAGGAATTTTTGCAAGAACTCTCATTGCTGTTATTAACACAAATTACTTATCATATGAAAACATTTAAAAACGCTATTACCTGGTTTGATATTCCTGTTACAGATATCGAAAGAGCGATGAAATTTTATGAGTCCTTGTTTGACATTGAATTTCAACTGCTCAAATTTGATAATGGATTACAAATGGCAATATTTCCAGTAGAAGAAAATACAATTTCAGGGGCACTGTCTTTTCATCCTGACCATTACATCCCATCAAAACACGGTCCGCTTATCTATTTAAATGGAAATCCTGATTTAAGCTTAATACTTGACAAAGTAGAAAACTGTGGAGGGAAAATATTATTACCAAAATCTCTCATTTCAAATCATTGGGGTTACATGGCTCTTTTTGAAGATACCGAGGGAAACAGGATTGCCCTGAGGTCTAATAAATAAGTTTACAATTCTCTTTTTCCATTGAGCGCGAACCATTTTGTCGTATATGAGAAATATTATACCGCACGCCGTCAAGTTTTGGTCATAACTTTTCCGGCTTTGCGCCCCGCTTTGGGCGGGGTTCGCGCCCACCTGTACTGCGTGAAAGCGTCCCGGAGGGATGCTATCTTTGTAGAAAAACTTGGATATGCATAAAATTCTTGCGCCTATTAATTTTTTTCATGCCCGCCAGGGCATCTGCACACGAAGCGCTTGAATAGGCGAGTGTTAGCGTAATATTGTAGATTCCCTTCGGGAATGACAAAAAAGGGGCCGAAAAGGGCTATGCCCTCACCCACACCGTCCCCCAAAACCCCCGCTGCATCGGCAACAAAACTACCTCTCCCCGCTGAATACCCCCAAACTGCGCGCTGTGGCTCTCTACCCGGTAAAGCCGGTCCTGATAATAAAAAAAGAGGTAATAGCCGCTGGGCTTGCCCTTGTCTTCTTTGAAAAAGCCGAACCGACTGCTGTAAAACGGCTTTTCCGATTCAAAGATAACGGGGGTAGACACCGTGGGATGCGGACTGAGCAAGCGGTTGGACAAGCTGGCTGCCAGCGGCATCAATAACGCGGGAATGAGTACGCAAAAGGCCAGTATACGAAAACTGTCGATGGCGTCGGCGGCGCGGCGGCGAAGGAATAGCCAGGCCACTACCCCACAGGCAGCGCCCATGGTCATTGACCACAATACCAACCGGCCTACGTTTAGCGTGCGATTGAACCAGTAAAACTCTTTGACGTACAGCGTGATGACGGCCACTATTAGCAGGACGGCCATGATGTATTTCCAGTATGTGCACATATTGTTTATTGCTTGTGATTGATGCTTTTTTTTACCACAGAGTTAAACGGAGTAAAACGGAGTGACACAGAGTTTTAATTTCACTCTGTGGGACTCTGTGAAACTCCGTTTAACTCTGTGGTTAATAAAACGCCGGGGAACTTTTAATCGCTTGCCGGCCCCTTCCGCTCCATCGCATCCATCACGAGATGCAGGAGTTCGCTGGGCCAGTTGGTGATTCCGAATGCATGCGGTGGAGCGCCCAGTTCGGGGTCAAATTCGCCGAGGTAAAATATCGTGGGCCTGAACAAGGCGGTCCCGGCCAAGCGGGACAAAAAGGCGATGCCTTCGTTGATTTTGCCCTCGCGGCGGATGTCGGAGATGATCAGGTCTATCGCTTCATTTTCGAGCAGTTGCTTGCCGGCTGCCGAGCTGAGGGCACTGGTCATTTCTACGCCCAGCGACTCCAACAGGTTGATCTCGTATTGGCTCCAGTCGGGGTTGTCATCGAGCCACAATATGCGGAAGGGGATGTGCAGGGCTTTTACGCGCGACATGCGATCCATCAACACGTCTTTCTGCCAGCCACTCATGCTCACCCGCTGTTTCTGCTCGGCCATGCCCATTTCGGCTTCTACTCTGAAATACGCCAGATAAGGCTCGGGCTGCGATTTGATTTCTTTTACCAACGAGAATAGTCCGTCAATGATTTTATTGTTGGTGAGGTTTTCTTCGTCTTTGCTTACTAAACCTCTTCGTTTTTCCGATTGCAGTTTTTTGTACTGTGCGCTGAGTGATACGATGTCAGCGGATAAATCGGTATCTGCCATCATAATGAGGTTAAACAACGAAGAGATGGCCTCTTCTACTTCGTTATTGCTGAGCGCCAGACTGACTTGCTGTACGAATTTGTCGAACATGGCTTTTTCTCTTATCTTGATGACCAAATTAATGTAAAAATTACCAATGTCCCAAAAAAACGTTTACGCTTTGCTCGTGGGCGTCAATGCGTATGCCCCGCCGGTGCCCCGCCTGAAAGGCTGCGTGGCCGATGTGGAAGCCGTCCAGGCTTATTTGAAGGCTTTGCCCGCTGTAAAACTTCATGAAGTTTTACTACATGAAGTTTTACTACTCGATGGCGAGGCCACCAAGGCCAATATTGTCGATCAATTTTTATTGCACCTCGGCCAGGCAGGTCCCGATGATGTGGCGCTGTTTTATTTCTGCGGTCACGGCGCCCGCGAAGCCGCCAATCAGGTGTTTTGGAACGCCTCCCCCTCCCGCGCCCTACAGTGCCTGGTGCCCTTTGATGGGATCGTCACGGGCATTATCGCAGATAAGGAATTGCGTTTTCTGATTCACCAAATTTCCCAAAAACAGCCCCACATCATCACCATCTTCGATTGCTGCCATTCGGGACAAAATACGCGCAGCGGCACAGATGAGGTGATGGCCCGAAGAATCGACGGCATATTGCCCGAGCGCAAATGGGAGGATTTTATTTTTGGTAAAAAAATACGACCCGCCGATTTTGAAAAACGCCCTATCAGTGAACTGCTGCCCGAAGGCCGCCACGTACAAATAGCCGCCGCGCTGCCCACCGAGTCGGCCTACGAGCGAAATGGGCACGGCGTTTTTACCCAGATGCTGCTCGAAGTGCTGCAGCGCTCCGACAACCGGGTCACTTATTACGACCTGCAAAGCCGCATTCGGCAGTACGTCAAAAACAACTTCAAACAAACGCCGCAGGTCTACGCTTCCGAGGAAGCCGATAGCGAGTTGTTCCGCTTTTTCCTCGACCTGGAGGCCGGCGCCGGCGCGCCTTTGTACGGAAATGTGTACGAACGCGACAATGGCTGGTATATCGACCTCGGGCACTTGCATGGCATCTCAGCGCAGGCCCGGACGGCAAAGGTAGTTGCCGACGGCGGCGCCGAATACACCGCTAAACTGGGTAAAATTCTATCTTCGGAGACACAATTATTGTTTGAACAAAAATTGCCTTCCGGCACATTGTACAAGGGATTTATCGACGGATTCCTCTCCTCCCCTATCAAGGTTTTTGTAGCGCCCGCCGAGGGTTATGCCGCTGCTGCTCAATTGTTGCAGGCTGCCTGGAACGCCGGCGGCGCCAATATCCACCCAACTGCCACCGAATACGAGGCCGACTATACGGTGGTGGTCGATAAGCAGGGATTCGTAATCACGCCGGCAGAAAAAAACCATCGTCCGCTGGTAGCTCCCGTAAAAGAACTAACCGCAAGCGGTGCAAAAACCGCAATGCTTTACCTGCGCCATATTGCCCAGTGGGAGTTTGTGAAAAACCTGCACAATCCCAATAGTTTTTTGTTTAAAAAATTTCCGGTGGAGATCGAGTTTTACCAGGTAGGCGCCGACGGCAAAGACAGGCGATTGGAGTTGCACAACGATTTGGTAAATCCGGTGTTCGACCCGGCTGTGAATGGCGGCAGTATAAAAATCAGGCTGGTGAATACCTACGACAAGCCGCTGTTTGTGTCGCTGATCTATCTGTCGATGCGGTTCCGGGTTTTCACGGGTTTGTTGCCACAGGGCATTGTAGAATTGCAACCCAATACCGATTGCTGGATACGCGACGGCAAGCCGGTAAAGCTCACGCTGGAAGAAGAGGTGCTGCATTTTAAGGATACTGAAAGCGTAACCTATTTGAAACTCATTGCCTCCACGCATTTTGTGGATGTCAAGCGCTTCGACCAGATCGAGTTGCCCGCGCCACTCGAAAAACCCGACCGCGCCGGCAGGGAAACCTCCGATTACGACCCCGATGCCTCGGATTGGGTGACGCGGCTAGTCGCTGTTAACATAGAAAACCCCGAAGTTACAGGGTGACTGTGTGACTAATGTCGTCAACTTATGCCGATTATTTAACCACGGAGTTCACACAGAGTTACACGGAGTCAAAATCTAGCTCTGTGGAACTCCGTGGAAACTCTGCGTAACTCTGTGGTAAAATAACCTGTTAGTCACAAAGTCAGCCATGAAAGCCCACCAATCCCTCCATAGGATCCACAAGCACCTTGCCAAGATAGAGTCCCTGGGCACTTACCGCCTCAGCTAAAATTTCCCGAAAATGCCAGGCTACCGACCCCGTAAAATGCACCGGCCATTGGCCGCTCTGCGGGTAGATGCTGACGTATTTGGTGAGAAATAATACAAATTGATCATAAGCCAATTTATAAAAATAAAGATGGTCAGCGTGTGAAAGAATGTACGGCGCAAAAGAAGCCAAAAAACGACTGGGCTTCGGCTGGCGGTACACCGAGTCAATAATAAAATCGTGAGATAGTTGGAAAGTCGATTCTAATTCATTTTTTAGTTCCGCAGGTATGAGACCTGAAAGGTAGTCGGTCAGGAGTTGTTTGCCCATAGCGGCGCCGCTGCCTTCGTCGCCCAACACGTATCCCCAGCCGCCGATATTCGACACAATATCGCTGCCGTCATACAAACAGGCATTGGAGCCCGTACCCAAAATACACGCGATGCCTGGCGAACGCTGGCAGAGCGCCCTGGCCGTGCCCAATAAATCGGTATTCACCTCTACCCTGGCGCCTTCGAAGATATGGCTCATCAGTTGTACCAGTCGCTCCTGCATGGCATCGGCTTTGCAGCCCGCACCGTAGTAGAAGATGGCCTCGGGCGACTGCGGAGACTGGGCGCGAACCTGCATCAATATGGCATTGATCTGTTCATCAGACATAAAAAGGGGGTGTAAACCTTCGGTTTTTAGCCTCAGGATTTCTTGGCCATCCCTGCAAAATGCCCAGGATGCCTTGGTGCCCCCGCTGTCGACAAGTAATTGCATGATATTGTTTTTGCGTAATATAATCTCTCCCTCCAACACTCACTCCCTCTCTCCCTCTTACTGCGCCATAGCCTTCCGCACACTGCCACACCGCTCCAACAACTCCATCGCCGCCTCATAAGTCAAACCCCGGGCCTGCATCAGCATCCGGGCGCCGCGGTCGAATAACTTGGCGTTATTGAGCTGCATATCCACCATCTTGTTATCCAACACCCGGCCCAATTTGATCATCACGCTGGTGGAGATCATATTGAGAATCATCTTCTGCGCCGTGCCGGCCTTCATGCGCGTGCTGCCGGTCACGAACTCGGGTCCGGTGATTACTTCAATGGGGAAATCGGCGTATTGGGCTACGGGCATGCCGGGATTGCAGGTAATGCAACCGGTGGCGATGCCGTTTTCGCGGCAGTGTTTTAATCCATGCACCACATAAGGCGTAGTGCCCGATGCGGTGATGCCTACTACTATATCTTGCTCGTTTACAAACAATTGCTGCAAATCCTTCCAGGCTTGAGCGGTATCGTCTTCGGCGTTTTCCACCGATTTTCGCACGGCGATTTCCCCGCCGGCTATGATTCCGATCACCAGGTCTTCAGGCACGCCGTAGGTGGGCGGACATTCCGAAGCGTCGAGGATGCCGAGGCGGCCGCTGGTGCCGGCGCCGATGTAGATGAGCCGGCCGCCTTCTTTCATTTGCCCTGCCGCTGCATCCACCAAGACCTCGATAGCAGGGATAACCAGCTCGACGGCCAGGGCCACGCTTTGATCCTCGCGGTTGATGCCGATGAGCAATTCGCGGGTGCTTTTTTGCTCCAGATGCCGGTAGGGCGAGGGGGATTCGGTGATTTTTTCCATGATACGTACTTTGAGACTATACGACTTTACGACTTTACGACTTTACGATCTCTGCCGGTCGTTGAGCGGAGTCGAAACGGCGACTTTGCGACTTTACGACTTTACGACTTTACGATCTCTGCCGGTCGTTGAGCGGAGTCGAAACGAACTTCCGTAGCGGTCATTTCCTACAAGCGCCCGGCCTGGCTTTCCACTTCATCAAGCAATGCCACCAGGTCATTCTCCCTTGTAAATGGGTTGGCTAATGTAATGCGCAAATAAGCCTTGCCCCGTAGCATCGTCTGTACAATATAAAAATCGCCTTTTCCGATAATTTGTTGCCGAATGGCTTGATTCAAAACGTTAAGCGATTCGGGGGCGGCGCCTTCGGGCACGTACCGAAAGCAAACGATATTGCACTGGGGCGCCACGGCCAGTTCAAATCCGGGTTTGGCTTCGATCAATTCCGCCATTGTCTTTCCTAAGTCGCACATCTGGCTTACATAAGCGTCCCACAGTTCTAAACCGTGGCTGTACATAACGGCAAATACTTTCAGGCTCATCATCTGCTTGGTACATTCAAAGGTGCGCTTGGCCAGGTTATACCACTCCACCTGTTCGGCGTCGGCCCACAGGTATTGGGCGCGTTGATGAAAGGTATGGTAGCCGTTGTTGCCGTTGCTAAAAATCAACGCCGTGGTTATTGCCGGCGCCAGCAGCATTTTGTGAAAATCCATGACCACCGAGTCGGCAGTGGCGATGCCGTTTAGCAGATGCCGATAAGCGTCCGAAAACGCCAGCGCGCCGCCATGGGCGCCGTCGACGTGAAACCAAAGATCGCGTTGGCGGCAGAAAGCGCCAATAGCTTCGAGGTTATCGAAGGAACCTGTAGATGTAGCGCAGGCGCTGCCTACCACAGCTATCACGGTGAAGCCGGCATCGACAGCCTTTTGATAGTATTCCTCCAGCAATTCGGTTCGCATGGCATATTGTTCATCGGCGGGTACTTTGATCACTCCTGCATCGCCCCAGCCCATAATGCGTGCAGCGCGGTCGATGCAATAGTGTGATTCTTCCGACACCAGCAGTGCCAGCCGGCTTTGGGCGCCTTCTTCCCACACAGCCTCGGGTGCTTTGGCGCTGCGAGCTGCCAATAGCGCCGTGAGGTTAGCAAGGGTGCCGCCTGATGTGAGAAATCCGTCGGCATTTTCACCCAATCCCATGGCGTTGGCCGTTGTTTTGATCACCACGCGTTCGATAGCCGTGCCGGCCATGCCCATTTCAAATACGCCCATACCGTTGTTGAGCGCATCGACAAGCAGGCTGGATAGAAAAGCAGCGGGCGCCGGCGGATTGATCTGGTGGCCCATGTAATGCGGATGGTGCAAATGGATAGAGCGGGCAAGCGTTTCTTTGAAGAGCTGTTGCAGGTTGCCGTCGCTTTGCTGCCACATGCCGTTCCAAAAATCAAAAGCAGCCTCGGGCGACTGCCAGGCCAGTGCCTGCCATTGATCTGTGTCGACTACATCGCGCAAATAATCGGCCAGCAGGTCGACCAGCAGGTGGCCTTCCCGTCTGAATATTTCAGCATCATAAGCTTCTCGAATAATTGGATGCATAGCACGTGTTTTATTCGCAAAGATTTATCTATTTTTCGGGTAATAAAATCTACCTCATGACATTCGATGAATATCGCCACTACGACGCATTAGAATTAGCCGCACTGGTGCGCAACAAAGATGTGCAACCCGCTGAATTGCTGGAAGTCGCCATCAACAGAGCTGAAGCCGTCAACCCTTCTATAAACGCCATTATTTATCCATTATACGACCTCGCCAAAAAGATGGCCGGCGAGGTAAACACAACTGCGCCATTTGCCGGCGTGCCCTTTTTGCTCAAAGACCTGGCACTGCACCTCAAGGGATACCCTTTGCAAAACGGTTGCGCCGGCTACAAAGGTTATGTATCTAAAGAAGATAGCTACGTGGTGGAACGTTTCCGGCAGGCGGGTTTTGTTTTTATGGGTAAAACCAATTTACCCGAATTAGGACTGACGCCTTACACCGAACCCAGAGCTTTCGGCCCCGCTCGCAACCCCTGGAATACTTCGCGCACCGCGGGCGGTTCCAGCGGCGGTTCGGCGGCAGCTGTCGCAGCCGGTATCACGCCCATCGCCACCGCCAGCGACGGCGGCGGCTCGATACGCATCCCCGCGTCGTGCAACGGCTTATTCGGACTTAAACCCAGCCGCGGACTTATCAGTCTGGGCCCCACTATCGGCGAGATGTGGAGCGGCGCCGTCACCGAAGGCTGTGTGAGCCGCAGCGTGCGCGACACCGCTGCTTTTCTCGACGCCGTCATTGCAGAGACGCCGGGGGAACCCTATCTGCTGCGCCAGCCTGTGCGTCCCTTTATCGAGGAGGTCGGAGCCGATCCAGGCCCGCTGCGGTTTGGATTTACTACCAAACACCCGCTCGGCATGGAGGTAGATTCGCACAATGTAGAAGCAATTCACAACACGGCCAAACTGCTCGAATCGTTGGGTTATGTCGTGGAAGAAGTGGATTTTCCTTGTAAAAAAGAAGACCTCACCCATACCTTCATCATGATGGTCTTTGGCGAAACCGCAGCAGCGCTGCGCCGAATGGCCGACGATATAGGCCGGCCGGTGCGCCGATCTGACGTAGAAGCCACTACCTGGGCACTTGGCATGCTCGGCAAAGTATATACTGCAGGCGATTTTGCCTATGCTCGCGGCAAATGGAATGACCTGTACCGCCGCATGGGCGATTTTCACCAAAAATATGATATCCTGATAACGCCTACCTGCGCCACGGCGCCCTTTGAAATCGGCGCCTTGCAGCCTACAGCCTCCGAAAAGCGGTTGCTGGAAATGGTGGGCGCCCTGAATCTCACTCCGCTGCTCAAAGCCAACGTGGGGCCGCTGGCAGATAAGACCTTTGCCTACATCCCCTTTACACCGCTGGCCAACATGACCGGCCAGCCGTCAATGTCGGCGCCCCTGCACTGGACGCCCGACAACCTGCCCGTAGGCGTGATGTTTACCGCCGCCCTCGGCAACGATGATATTCTGCTCCGCCTGGCCGCCCAGCTTGAGGAGGCCTGGCCGTGGATGGATAAGGTGGCGCCGTGAGGGACTTTGCGACTTTGCGACTGTACGACTTTACGACTTTACGAACTTAGGAGCTTCCCGTATCTTGTATGCTTATTTCGTACAGTCGTACAGTCGTACAGTCGTACAGTCGTACAGTCGTACAGTCGTACAGTCGTACAGTCATACAGTCATACAGCCGTATAGCCGCACAGTCGTACAGTCGCACAGTCGCACAGTCGCACAGTCGTACAGTCGCACAGCCGCACAGTCGCACAGTCGTATAGTCGTACAGTCGTACAGTCGTACAGTCTCAAAAAAGGCGCCCAAACCACACCCCGTATTGGTTGGTTATCAACATGAGGGCGCCCAGGCGCAGGTCCTCAAAATAACAATAGGATCCTTGTCCGGCTTCGATGCCGAATACGCCGTGTTGCAGTTGAAAAAACCGCACCCTCAATTGCACCATATGGGCTAATTCGGGAGTAGAAGTGCCGAGCAGTCCGGCACAAGCCCGCAGGACGAGCGACCTGGTGTGGTCATCGGCGATGACTTCACCGCGGTGTCGGCGGGTCAATTCTGGAGCTATTACTTCGAGGAAAAATCGCATCGGGATGATCGGCGCTTCTCCTGTTTGCAGCCATTGCCGCAGTTGTTGTATGTTTTCATTTAGCATAACGGGTGATTTTAGGCAAATGTAAGCGTATTGTTTTGAATTCGGAAATGTTTTGTTGAATTTTTTAACAATATTCTTTCATGTTCAATTTTTATACTTTTTTACACTTTTTCATATTTCACAGACATACTGTTTGTTTGGCATTAAAGACATTTGCAAGAACTAAATTGAACTGCTAAACTAAATTCCTGCAAGTATCATGAAAATTCGACTAACAACTGTATTACTCATCCTTACCGCATGTTGGCCTTTGAAAAGTTGGTGCCAGCCGGTTAATGATGATCCCTGCGGCGCTTTGGTTTTGAGCGCGATGCCCGGTACAAATTGCACACCTACGCAACCGCTAAGTTGGACTAATGCGACAGCTACGCCCAACCTGCCGCATCCGGGGTGCGCATCGTATTCCACGGGGGATGTGTGGTTTACATTCACGCTCAATGAAACATCCAATATCTTTATTACCACTACAGCCGGGATGGGCGGCAATGCCGTCACCGACGGCGGCATGGCCTTGTATACTGCTGATGATTGTACGGGCAATCTGGTAAAGCTCGACTGCGATGACGACGACGGGTCGGGCAATATGCCGCAAATTTCCCTGTTTAGCCAACCGCCAGGGCAATATTATATCCGGTTTTGGGATTATTACGACGCCACTAGCGGCAATATCGGCGGCATTTGTCTGGCGACTCTCCCTGTGTTGACTAATGTGCCTAATGACAATCCCTGTGAGGCCATCGAACTCAGCCCTACGTTGGATGCAGATACCTGCGACAATTTTAACCCTTTTAGCTGGTCGGGCGCCACCCTGACCCAGGGCTTTTCCTTGCCGGAATGCATCGGCTTTATCACAACCGACGTTTGGTTTAAATTTACAATTCCCGATACCTCTTTTGTATACATTACAACACTGGCCGGCGAAGGCCCCAATGGCGTTACAAACGGCGTAATGGCAGTTTATGCTGCAAATTCATGCAGCGACGGGTTTATAGAAATTGAATGCAACAACAACACAGGCGATAATTTAATGCCTTCCATTCAAATACCTGCCTTGTTGCCTGGCGAATACTACATCCGTTTTTGGAATTTTACCAATACATTTGAAGCCAATATCGGAGGCATATGCGTAGCCGCCAATGCCACAGAAAACCTGGAATACGTCGTCAACGACGACCCCTGTAATGCAATTGTACTTAACATAAATAATGATTCGATTTGTACCGCCGACAATGTACAGTCATGGGCGCTTGCCTCTGCAACCCCGAATATTCCCGATCCGCCCTGCGGATCCTATGACACCGGCGATATCTGGTATTCTTTCAGCCTCGCTGAGGCATCAAGAATTGCAATTCATACTTCTGCAGGTACAGATCCATTTGGCATCACCGATGGCGCAATGGCCCTTTATTATGCCGATGCGTGCAATGGCAACTTTAACCTTGTGATATGCGACGACGACAGCGGACCTGGCAACATGCCGCTAATCGATAACCAAATCTTACAGGCAGGCACGTATTATATCCGCTTTTGGGATTATAGTAATAGCATTTCAGGTAATATTGGCGGCATTTGCGTTGCTGCCCAAGCTGTAGCAGAGGTTGTTCCTAATGACAATTGCACAACAGCAATTCCTTTTCCTGATATCCCCGCCAACGGCGCCTGTGCGAGTGTTCAAGCTAATACGCTTTACGCCGGCGGTACGCCATCCAATAATTGTGACGGCATCGCTGACGACGACGTATGGTTTACCTTTACTGTACCGGCAGACGTAACCATGCTGTTTTACTCCATTACGGCGAATGGGCAAAGCGTCGATCAGGGCATCAGGATTTACTCCGGTAACTGCAACGAGCTTGTTTCTATTGCCTGTAGTACGACAAGCGAAGGTGTTATTTCTGATTTAACGCCCGGTCAAACATACTACTTACGCACGTATACAATCCCGAACGACGATGGGGCAATTTACGATATTTGTTTATCAGCATTCCAGGCGCCAGTAAATGATGAACCATGCGGCGCCATCACAATTCCGGTAACCAACGGCGACATTTGCGATACAAACAACCCACAATCCTGGATTTTCGCTTCCGCTACTCAGGGTTTGGCCTTACCTGAATGCGGGTCTTACAGCAACGGCGACGTGTGGTTTTCTTTTGTGCTTGACGCAAAATCAGATATACGGGTTCAAACCCAAGCCGGAACGGGCAGCCAGGGTATCACAGATGGCGCCATGATGTTGTATTACTCCACTTCGTGCAACGAGTTGACGCCAATAAACTGCAACGACGACAAAAGTCCGCAAAATTATATGCCTGAAATATTGGAATACGCCCTTATTCCCGGTACTTACTACATCCGCTTTTGGGATTATAACGACAACTTATCGGGCAATATCGGCGGGATTTGTGTTGCCGCCAAGCCTTCGGTATCTGAAGCCAACAATGATATCTGCGTTTCTGCTGAGTCCTTCCCCCCTATTCTGCCCGATCAAAGTTGTTCCATCGTAGATGTAAATACCGCTTTGGCGACGGGTAATGACGATCCTAATACTACTGTTGTTGAAGACGACGACTTGTGGTACAAGTTTACAGTACCGCCTGCAACCTTCCGTCTGCTTTATGAAATAACCACGATAAGTGGAAACAGCCAACAAGGGATTAATTTATATGAAAACTGTGGCGATAGCAACCCCATTTTATACTGGTACGAAATAAACCCCGATTCGGGCATTTTTTACGATCTTATCCCAGGGCAAACTTACTACATGCAAGTATTCACCCTCGATGATATTACCAGTTCTCATTTCAGGATATGCCTAAAAACACAGCCGCCGCCGCCTGCCAATGACTTGTGTTCAAATGCGTTGAGCTTTCCGACCATACCCGAAGACGGCACATGCGTAGGGGTGACGGTTCATTCCCAATGGGCGGGCAACAACAGCTTCAACTGCTCGTCATTTGAAAATGGCGACGTGTGGTACCGGTTTACCGTGCCCGGCAATACAACCGCGCTGATGGCCCAAATTGAAGTGCAGGAAGGTTCGCTTGATTTTCCGGGTTTTCAGGTATTATCCGGCGATTGTAATAATCTCATCCCGATAGGGTGTTATAACAATGATCTTTTCACCTCCTTGCACATCCAGGGCTTAACTCCCGGAGCAAGCTACTTCCTGCGGGCATATACCCTCAATAATCAATATGACCAATTATTTGACATCTGCCTGGGGGTAGCCCCTCCCACGCCGCCCAACGACTTATGCGCCAATGCAATTCCATTCCCGGGCATTCCTACAGACGGTACCTGTGCTACCATGCACATAGATACCTACGGCGCTACTGGTGATGGTGATAATGGTTGTTTTAACGGAGTTGACGACGATGTGTGGTATTCTTTTACGGTGCCTGTCGGCTACACTGGCCTTCTTGCTGAGCGCTCTAACTTCGGCGCTTTGCAAATTGAAAACATTACCATATACGAAGGAACCTGCGGAAACCTTACTCCTTTTTCCTGTCATTCCCAGGGTGAGACCTGGATCAGCGGCTTGACAGGCGGGCAAACCTATTTTCTTTCCGCCTCTTCCTTATTTGCCAATGAATCCGCTGCTTTTGATCTATGTCTGAAAACATATCCCAATAACCCGATCCCAAACGACGAATGCCCGGGCGCCACCGCATTTCCTGCAATAGCGGCCAATGGCAGTTGGGTACAAGTTCAGGGCCTCACACTGGGCGCTACCGCCTCAGGGCAACCATCCTGTGACGGTTACCCTGACGACGACCTATGGTACAGCTTCGTCGTACCAACAGGTTACACCAGCATTCTTTACCAAATTAATAGTGAATCCAACGGACTAACCCTTGAATTATTAACCGGTGATTGCGATAATCTACTGTCGCTGGGATGCTTCGATAATAATGAAACAACCCACTTTCCCGGTTTAATACCTGACCAAACATACTACTTGCGGGTATACAGCCAATCGGAGCATGACTTTTTAACTTTTACCATTTCCCTGAAAACGCCCGGATTCCCATTAAATGATGAATGTGAAACAGCCATTGCCTTTCCTGTTTTACCAACAGACGGTACTTGCATTTCTATACATGGCAATACCGCCTTGGCTACGGGTATCCCCTACTCAACCTGCGTCGGCGATGAAAGCGATGACTTATGGTATTCGTTTGTTGCGCCCGATGATCGAACTATAGCCATATTTGATTTAATATGGAATTTTGGAGGAAAACCGTCGCTACAGTTATTTCATGGCAATTGCAATAACCTGGAGGTATTCGAGTGTTTCAGCGGTTTTCCACAAACAGACGATTTTTCATATCTTACGCCTGGCGAGCGCTATTATGTAAGGGTATATTCCCGTAATGCCAATGTTTCAACAGATTTCAACCTATGCATGGCTGCCGGACCGCTACCACCGGTCAACGACAACTGCGAGAATGCCGTATCTGTAGCTGAAGCACCTGGTGTATTCATAAGTCCCGGATTCCAAAGCCTCAGCGGCGCAACGATTTCCTCACAATTGATGTGCGCGCAACAAATCAACAACATATTGCCATTTGATATGTGGTACAGCTTCGTTACCGACTCGGATGGCGGTAACGCTATTATTTCAGCTTTTGAAACCAATGATTTAGACTTCTATTATTACCAGTATTTTGAATTAGGCCTGGAAGTCTTTTCCGGCGAATGCGGCGACTTTGAAACGCTTTGGTGCGGTACCGCTCCATTTGAATTAAACAGCGATACTGTACGCGCAGTTATTTATAATCTCCTGCCTAATACGCGTTATTATTTCCGCGTTTTTGGCAACACACAATCCGGTGGATACACTACAGCGGACTTTATGGTTGACGTAAGGGGAACCGCATTATCCCCCATTACGGACGTCGACGAATTAGCGCCTGAAGCTAATAATGCATGGAAAATTTCAAAGGTATTCCCCTCGCCAACCACCGACAATTTGTTTGTCCAATACCACGCTCCCGAAAGCGAAATCACCCGATTGTATATTATTGACATGATGGGACGAGCGGTACTCCAACGCGAGTTCGCGGCACGCGCCGGCGAAAACCGCGAAAGCGTACCAGTGCAGCAACTGGCGCCAGGGATGTACTTTGTATTTATTGCCGCGAGCAATGGGCGTAGCGAGGCGGTACGGTTTGTGAAGGAGTAAGTTGTGGGTTATCGGTTGTAGGTTGTGGGTTTGCAAACACAAACCTACAACCTACAACTGACAACCTACAACCCACAACCTACTGTTTCTGCACCTTCCTCACCAACTCCTTTCCATTGGCGCTAATACCCAGCAAGTACATACCTGATGGCAATTGCGACAATTCGAGGTCTTTGCGCCAGCCGCGAGCCACGGGTTCTTCCCATTGGTAGAGCGTTTGGCCGCGGGTGTCCATGAGGCGGAGGCGGTAGGTCGTAGCCTTGGGAGCATCCATCTCAATGCGCAACGAGTTAGTGAACGGATTGGGAGAGACCACCAGCCTGGTAAGGCCCAATTCGGCTTCAGAAATTCCGCTTACGACCACACTCACCGTGCCGGAAGAAAAAGAACAACCGTTGGCATCAGTCACCAATACGCTGTAATCGCCCGATTGGGTAGCGGTAAAGGTGGCTTCCTGGGTGCTGTCGACAGGCTCGCCGTTGAGCAGCCATATATAGGAGGCAAAACCTTGAGAGGCGGCAAGCGCAGCGCCGTCGGCGGTTAGTTCTATGAATGGCGGATCGGGCTCTACGATTTGAAATTCGAGGTTGCGCGCGCAACCGATGTTGTTGGTGGCAGTCACGCCGTAAGTGCCGGCAGGAAGGCCGGTGAGCTCGGCATTGCCGGCGCCGGTGCTCCAAGCGATGGTGTAACTCGCTGTATTGTTATCGATGTCAAGTGTAATCGTGCCGTCACCGGCGCCGGGGCAACTTACGTTAGTAGCCGTGCCCGTCACCTGAAAGGGTTGGCATTGTTCCACTACCCGGTAGATATTGCCGTTGCCGAGGCCGGCCAGGTATATTTCTCCAAACTGGTCTTCGCCAAAGGAGCTGAACTGGGAAGAAGGCCCCTGCATCATAAACTCGTTGGTCCAGCCGCCACCCTGGGTATTGGGGCGAAGAGTCCAGATTCGGCCGCTGCAATAGTCGGCATATACGTAATAGCCGTAGAGATCGGGGAATTCGCTGCCGCGATACACAAAGCCGCCGGTTACCGAGCAGCCTACACTGGAGGTATTGGCATACACGTGAATGGGGGGCACGTACTGATTTTGGGGGCCGCAGCCGGAGGTATTGTAGGGCGCTAAGCCTTCGTAACAACGCCAGCCGTAGTTTTCACCGCCGGTACTCGAAGCCGGTTGGAAATCAATTTCTTCCCAGGCATCCTGCCCGACGTCGCCGATCCACATATCGCCGGTGAGGCGGTCGAAGCTGAAACGCCAGGGATTGCGCACGCCGAAAGCCCATATTTCGTGCAAGGTGTCAGCGCTATTCACAAAAGGATTGGTGGGCGGAATGGCGTAGGGGTCGCCGTTATCTACGTCGATGCGGATCATTTTGCCCAGCAATCGTTGCCGGTTTTGTCCCATACCCTGGGGGTCGCCGCCCGAGCCGCCGTCGCCGAGGCCGAAGTACAGGTAGCCGTCGGGACCGAAGTTGAGGTCGCCGGCGTTGTGGTTGCTGAACGGCTGGTCCTCCACGATCAAAATTTTCTCGCTGTCGGGGTCAGCCGCATTAGGGTTGCCCGCCGATACCCGAAAGCGGGAAATATGGGTATCGCCGCTGTTATTGGTATAATTTACATAAAAAAAGCCGTTTTCGGCATAATCGGGGTGA
>JAEUUQ010000574.1 GCA_016787505.1 Saprospiraceae bacterium
ATGATGACATGGGAAGACCTCTTCGAGACGAGGCGTTTTGATAGTTATATTATGAAAGAAACAAATATATACGACCGTCGCTTGACGGATTATCTCAGCGGCACGGATCTGCTCACGGAAGCCGACTTATTGAAACAGTCGCTGTTTAACTTTGAGCACGATTTGTGGTCGTATTGAGGTGATGGCGGGGAAGTGGCTCAGGGGGTGACGGCGGGGAAGTGGCTCAGGGGGTGACGGCCGGGGAGTAGCTTGGGTGGTGACGCGTGACGTATTACTATACCATTCCAATCCTGAGCCGTCACCATCCCTGATTTTCCCGGGACGTCACCTCCCGTGGTGTTCCCCGGCCGTCACCAACAGGGATGTTCCCAGGCCGTCACCAACATGGGTGCTCCCAGGCCGTCACCAACAGGGGTGCTCCCGGGCCGTCACCAACAGGGATGTTCCCCGGCCGTCACTCCTGTATCTTTGCTCCATAGCTCAGGTCGCCGGCATCGCCGAGGCCTGGCACGATATAAGATTTTGCGGTAAGTTCTTCATCGAGGGCGCCCATCCATACGTGTGCCTGGGGGAATAAACGCCGGATGTGTTCCAGGCCGTAGGTAGAGGCAATAGCGGTAACAAAATGAAGTTTTTTCGGTTTGCCGAAATTGAACAACTCTTTTGCGGCCATCCCCATAGAGGCGCCGGTGGCTAACATGGGGTCGATAAGGATGAGCACGCAATCGTCGAGTGTAGGGCAGGACACATACTCGAGGCTAATTTCAAACGAGCCGTCTTTGTGGTGTTTGCGATAAGCAGACACAAAGGCGTTACCGGCATCGTCAAAATAATTGAGCATGCCCTGATGCAATGGAAGTCCGGCCCGCAGAATGGTAGCCAACACGACTTGATCAGCGGGCGCCTTTGTACGGGCAATACCGAGTGGCGTTTCCACTTCTATTTCTTTGTACGTAAGCGTTTTGCTGATTTCGTATGCCAATATCTCGCCTAGCCGTTCGAGGTTGCGGCGAAAACGCATGCGATCTTTTTGCACGTTTATATCGCGCAATTCGGCTACAAACCGGTTGCCAATACTGTCCTTTTCACTGAGATTAAAAATCATGGGCCATACTTTGCCCCAAAGATAACAAGCCGGAGCTATTCTGAAAGGAAATCAGCAGGAAGATTGGCCGCCGAGCGCCATTTGATGCACAGCGGCCCATCCTTCCCATCCGTGCAAGGCGGAAAAGGAACTATTGTGCCATATAGTGGTAAGCGTTCCGCCGCAACGGCGCAGCTTGGATTGCAGATCCGCTATACGTGTTATCGCCGAATCGGGCGACAAGCCCATGTAATCTTTCAGGCTTACATCCATCACTTGAAAGGGATGAAGTACCAACTGCGTCCACGTTTCCCTGCTAATGTCATACCAGGTAAAGGGCACGGCGATGCTTGCACGGAAACCCAACGCATCGGCATACCCCAAGGTATAATCGGCTTGTATGCCATGAGCCGACAACATCTGATAAGTATCCGGGAAGCGGAGGAGCAGGTAATGCTGTCGACTGCGCACTACAGGATGGTCGCTCATAGCCTTTAACCTATCAATTTCAAGTTGTAAACGCCCGGTTTCCCGGTTGCTGCGGTAAGAAGGGTGAATCCCCAACGGATACTTTGCCGATATTCGGTTGATCAATTGGCGAAGCGCCGGATTTCGAGGAGAAATATTGTGGTCGAAGGGCCCTCTGTCGCCCAATAAAAAGAAAAACACAGGTAAATCGCCCCCTTCCTCATGGCATTGATCGAGGTAATCAAACGTAAAAAAAGGATCGGTTTGTTTTCCCAACACGGTGCGCAGTCGCGCCGCTACCCAATCATAGCGGCCATGCCAAATGTCAGTCAAGCCCCCTCCTACCTGCCGGATTAAGCCCTTGTGTTTAAAAGCCCATGCCAGGTCAATATCGTAAGTTAACTGACAAGAAAATTTCGGCGGAGTAAAAATTAAATTAGCATGATTCTTTTTCAAGTCTTCTCTCACCACAGCTGCCCATTCGTGGAGCAGGGGTCTTTCCAAAAAGCCGAATCGAAAAGCGGCACTTTGCGAAGCGGAAAATCGACCGTGGTTGTCGGGTTGGAATGGAAGGTATTCTTCGTATCGGGTAACCAGGAAAAAAGTCATAGCCAATAGATCGAACGGCCAAGTGCAATCCTGTCGGGTAGCAGGAAACAAGGCGGGTAAGTCGTTAACTACGATAGCCTGCAATTCAATAGGGCGAATACCTGATTCCCAAAGCAATCCGGAATCGGGTATGTGCAAAACGTGGGCAGTAACTACATCGTTGGAATAATTGATTTTGGGTCCTTGCCGGCTCAAAAAATCATCGGAAATAGTTGTGATCTCGCACTTGATGCCGACCAGCAGTTCAAAAAAAATATGAGCGGTATACGACAAACGCTCACTTTTATGGGGTGCGTACAACACCAGTTTAGGGTCATCCTGCTTCATACAGGCCTATTGTTATAGTGAAAACGGAATGAATGCGCAAAAAATATAAAATGAAACAACTTTTCTACCCCATGCAAATATTGTATCTTTGAATAAGTCTAGTTTCGGCTATCCCTCCTATTCGCGTACACCTTGACCATGATGAGGAGCGCAATAAAAGCCGGAATTGAACAAATGGCGGAAAATCCTGTATTATTAAATAAGTTTTTGCGTTCCTATGAAGAAAATTGCCCTTTATTTGCTTGCATTAGGTTGCACCACAGCTGCGCTGGCCCAACAGCAGCCCGGCTCCACTTATTTTTACGATGCCAAAGGTATTGTATATAAGAAAGAATTGACGTTTGATTTGAAATTTCTTCAGACCAATGGTTATGCGTTGGGGGTAAATATCGGCACGCTCAAGACTTATTACCGTACGAATTACTATAATTTTGAACTGGGTGAGCTCAAACACACCAGGGAATACCGCCAGAGTTTCGATTTTCCTGCGCCTTCTTCCAACCGGGTATCCAGGGCTTTTATTTTTGGCAAACAAAACAACTTCCTGGTATTGCGCGGTGGTTGGGGGCAAAAACGGTATTTTTCGGAAAAAGCCAAGCGCAAAGGCCTGGCAGTGGGGCTCAGCTACGAAGCAGGGCCTTCCCTCGGCATCCTGAAGCCCTATTACCTCGAGTTGGTGCGCACCTCAGAGCCCGGTGGCAACGACTACTTTATCCGAAGCGAAAAATACAGCGCATCAAACGAAGATCTTTTTCTGGATATCACGCGTATCTTCGGCGCCTCGGGTTTTAGCAAGGGCCTGGGCGAGGTCAAGGTATTGCCCGGGGGGCATGCCAAAATGGCCGTACACTTCGACTGG
>JAEUUQ010000601.1 GCA_016787505.1 Saprospiraceae bacterium
CAAAGCGGGCCGCTCCCGCCGGATGGCCTCCAAGGCCAGTTCGGGGTCGTTGAAAATGCCCGTGATTTGCACCTCGGGGCAATATTTACCCAAAAGCACCTGGAGCACGTCCGTGCAGTTGGATTCGTCGTCGAGCAGGTAGGTTGTTAGCATAGTCAGAATCTAATTGTTACTTTCGTTCCCATCGCCTCCCCATTCCCATCCACCAAATCGGCTGTTCTCACCTCCGCATTTGTACCATATAACTGGTTGATGACCTCCAACCGCTGCGCCGTCACCTCCATGCCGTGGCTTTTGTGTACGGTAGCGGAGCGGCTTTTTAGCTCCATCGCCCGCTGGCGGCCAATTCCGTTATCCTCCACTTCAATACATAGTTTTTTTTCTTCGTAAAATACCCGCACTTGCAGTAGTCCCGGCGCCTTTTTGTGCATGAGGCCGTGCCAGATGGCATTCTCCACGTAGGGCTGGATGAGCAACGGCGGTATGTCGAGCTGCTCGGCCTGCACATTGTCTGCGACTGTGAGGCGGTATTCGAAGCGGTCATTGAAGCGCATCTGCTCCATTTCCACGTAGAGTTTCAGGGCCTCCAGTTCCTTGTTCAGCGGCACCGTCTCGGTGCGGCTGTTGTCCAAAATCAGGCGAATGAGGCGGCTGAACTTGGTCAGGTAGGCCGAAGCCTCCTCGGGTTGGTTCACCAGGATAAACCGATTGATGCTGCTCAGGCAATTGAACACAAAATGCGGGTTCATCTGCGCCCGCAGCGCCGCCATCTCCGTGAGAGCAATACGCTGGTTGAACTCGGTTTTCAGCGCCTCTTCCCTTTTTATGCGAGAAATGCGCCGGCGGTATAGCCCCAAAATTGCCGCAGCAACTAAACAAAAAGCAAGGCTCCTAAACCACCAAGTCGCCCAAAACGGCGGTTTGATGTAGATGCCCAACTGCACGCCCGGCTCCTGCCAGAACCCTTCCCTGCCTGACTTTACTTCCAGGACGTAATCGCCCGGCGGCACTCCCGTGTAACTGCCGGAATGGCGGTTGTCGAGGTAGTTCCAGTCATCGTCGTAACCTTTGAGCCGGTAGGCATATTCGTTTTTTTGGGGTTGTGAAAAATCGGTGGAGGCGAATTCGAAACTGAAAAAATTCTGCCGCCACGAGAGGTTTATTTTTTTTAAGTAATTGATATTCAAAGAATCAGAATAGTCTTTGTCGAAAACACGGAAGGCTGTGAGCAATAGGCCAGGTGCTTGTTTTTCTTTCAGCAGGCTATCGGGGTGAAAGGACTGGAAGCCATACATCGTGCCGTTTAGTATCTCTCCATTGGAGGCAACAGCCAACGGCATGTCGAGGTAGTCGGTGACCATGCCGTCTTTTTCTCCGAAGTAGCGCACTCTAAGCCGCCGTGCGTCCACCCAGGCGAGGCCCTTCGAGGTGCCCGCCCAGACGTTGCCATAGGCATCGGTAACGAGCGAATTCACCTGGTTGGAGGGCAGCCCGTCTTCGCTGTTAAGGGTGATGAACCGCTGCCCGGACGGGGCGTCGTAGTCGAAGCGGGAGATGCCGCCGGGGTCGGTGGCAGCCCAGATGCGACCCTGTCCGTCTTTGCAAAGGCCCTTTACTATATAGGCGCCAAGGCTGCGCCCGAGGTCGTTTTCATCGGGTTGGTAAAGGGTGAACTTGCCTGTTTTTTCATCAAAACGAAACAGCCCGTAGTCCTGCGTGGCAATCCAGACGGTGCGCCGCTCCACGTCGGCAAAAACGTCAGTAACTGCCCTGCCAATGAATTCTTCCCGCGCACCAGGCTTCCACCAGTCGCCCGTGGCAGGTCGCCAGACCAGCACGCCCTCGTCCGTGTTGCCGAACCAGAGGTTGCCCATTGCGTCTTCGGTCATGCCATAAAAATAGGAGCGCACAGCAGGGTCGAGCAGGCGACCTGGGATTGTAAATAACTTGATAGTCAACAGCTTGCGGTCGAGTATGTACAATTTTTTGCCGAAGGCTACCCACAGCTGCCCCGCCCGGTCTTCGTGCAGCAGGCCGCAGTTGCCGGGCTGCCGGATGGTCTTCAGCAGTCGCCCATTTTCATAAATATGGAGCTTGCCGGCGTAAAATTCAGTGATGTAACGGCGGCCATCCAGCCTCGAATCCACGAAACGGCAAAAAGTGTTGTAGATGCCCTTTTCGCGTTCGGGTATCAACGGCGTGTAGCTAAACCGCTGCGCGGCAGGGTCGAGGAGCCAAAGCCCTCTCTCGCCGCCGAGCCAGAGCATGCCTTTCTTTTCGAGGAAGTGGCAGTTGAGCATCCCCGAAGGAGCCTTGCTGCGGTTCTCGGTGGTGGGCGGAATGGCGGCCATTTTCAGGGCGGTGCCGTCCAACACAAACAGCCCCTCCCGGCCCAACACCCAGTGGTCGTTTCCCATCCGGAAAACATCGGTTACTTGCCGTCGGCCACCCGCGAGTTGCTCCGCAATGGGTAGCCGCAACCTCGACCATTGCCGGGTGCAGGCATCGTATCGAACCAGGTCTTTGTCCCAAGAGCCGAAGTAGAGTTGCTCGCCGCAGTCGCTGGGCTGAGCCGGGGCAAAACCTTTGCTTGGGTATGGATAGCGGTCGAACTGTTGGGTGGCAGGGTCGAAACTGAACAGACCGAAATTGGTCATGAACCAGATGCCGCCGCCCTGCCGCAGGCGGGAATAGTAGATGGTCTGGTAATCGGAATTGGCCGCTATAGGATTTGTTTTTTCCAGAAAAGCCTTCCAGGGATAGGTTGTGAAGCGTTCAGTCCGGGGGTCGAAGCGGCAGAGATCCCGGTTGTCACAGGCGAGCCAAAGGTTATTGTTTTGGTCAATTAACATATTCCAAATCAAGGAGTTGGGAACTGAACCGTCCGAGCGCCCCGTATTTTTCCAAACCTTGAAAGTTTCGGTACGGGGGTCGTAGCGGTTGAGGCCGTTGGCAGTGGCCAACCAGATATAGCCCTCACGGTCCTGCTCAATGTCATAGATATTTTCACTGCTGACGGTGCGCTGCGCCTGCCTGGTGTCGGGATGGTAGTGCCGGAAGTTGTAGCCATCCCAGCGGTTAAGGCCATTGCTGGTGCCGACCCATAGGTAGCCCTGCCGGTCACGCAGGATGCACTGCACATTGTTGTCGGAGAGGCCGTCGTTTTCGGTGAAATGGGTAAAATAACGGAGGGGCTGCGCCTGGACAGTGAGGGAAAAAAGCAGCAGAAGGGGCAGCAGGCGCATCACGGATTTTTTACAAAAAAAGTTTTTTTTTAGCTGCTGAGGAGTTTTATTTTGGTGAAATAGGTCATGTCAATTATTCGTGATAATAAAACCGCCCATCCGTCACTTTCATCACTTCACCTGTATTGCAGGTCAGCTCCCCCTCGAAAGTAGCTTCTACGATATCCGGTTTGGTGGAGACGGTGATGACTTTCACCTTCATAGTGTGTCCCATCATGCTGCCGCAAATGAAGGTTTCAGGATTCCAGTTTCCCATTTGCGCCACACTAAGGTCGGGGTTGCCATGCTTAAAATTGAAAGTACCGGGGCCTTCCGCGTTATAGATATTGATGTTGAAGGTCTGCTCGTCCTTACCCTTGGGGCCTCTGCTGCCCGCAATGATGATGGCCTTGTTGTAGCCCTTGGGATGGAACGCACCGAAAACATCGTGGTCGGCAACCCATTCCACGCCATTGATTTTCAGGCTGAGATGGTTCTCCTTGCTGCCGGCCATAGCGGCTTGAGCGGTGGTATTACCCGTTGCCGTTGACTCGTTTTTGCTGCTGCAAGAAAGGATGAGCAGGGTGAAAATTACAAAGAAAGCTGAAATTTTTTGTATCATAAATAATTGATTTACAGATTTTTAAATCTCGTTCTTTCTTATCTGCCCTATTCAATTATCATAACAGGCTGAAAACCTTGTCTGCAGCAGGTTTTTACGCATAAATAATAAATACCGGTAGGCAATTCGCTAATCTTCATATTCAAACCATTCGCTTGTTTGATTGCCCGCCCATTTTTATCATAAAGCGTCAATAAGACATCACCCAAATCCGCCATTTCCACCCTTATTTCATGGCTGGCCGGATTGGGGTATATGTTCATTGTTATTTTATCGAATAAATCATTGGTAGCCGTCACACTGCCGTCAGCGCCCGTGCCGATGGCGCCGTTAGGCGGTGGCACTTGCAAGGCCGTGCCATTGCCGAACTCATCTGCCCCGATGTCGAAGCTGCCGCTGCGTGGGTGCGTATCGTAATCACGGGTGGCAGGCGAGTTCTGCCCGGCGTTTATGGCAGGGCTACCCGATTGAAGATGCAGGTTATTGTCAATCAATGGATTGCCCTCTATACTATTGGCATCGAAGCCCATTTGCGACTTCCACTGCGAGAAGGTCAAGGCAGGCCAGCTGACCCCGTCGTCGAATTTGGCAGGGCCGGTGGTCTTGTGGTAGATGTTCCTGTTGATTTCGTTCGTGCCGGAGAGCGCCCCCTCCCGAATCTGCACGGTGTAGTCCTCGTCGCCCGTGCCGCTTTGGTCCACGAAGATGTTGTTGTAGGCTTGCACGTTGAAGCAAGGCGGGGTCAAGGTTGTATTATCGTCAATCCAGATATCGCCGGGCGAAAAATAGAGCGGTGCATGAAACTGGCCGGAACCAGTGACCACCGTGTTGTTGTACACAGCGCAATTGCGGGCCGCAAAAAAGCCGATGCCGGCGCCGCCTGTGTTATAGACGATATTGTTGCGGGCGAGGCCGTACTGGCACTCGTAAAAGGCGGGATTCGTGCCGTCCTGGTCGAAGAACTCCGCATCGGTATAGAAGCCGAGCAGGATGCCCGCCTCGCCGATGCCATAGACGAGGTTTTCCTCTATGATACAGTCCGTTGCGCCTCCTTTTACATACACGCCGGAGGTGCTGATATTGTGGATATAGCAGTTGCGCACCACCATGCCGTCGCCGTTTACGTTGTCAATGCCCTCGGCGTTGGGGCCGCCGTTGGCCACGGAATTGGAAGGCCCGACACCGCTGTTGTATAGCTCGCAAGAGATGATTTGGATGCCGTTACAGGCGGGCTTTATCTTGATGCAGTCACGGCCCGTGTCGTGGATTTTGCAGTTGCGGATAGTGATATTGCTCACGCCCTTGCGGGTGGGCAGGCCCCAGTCCCAATTGGTCTCGAAGCTGACGCCGTAGTAGTAGCCGCCTGTGATTTCGAGGCGTTCGAGGGCGCCGCCCGTTACGTCCGGCTCGTTGTACCAGATGCAGGATGCAACATCCTCGTTGTTAATTGGCGCGGTGATTACGGCCCACTCGCCGGGGTAGCTGCGGATGGTCAGGTTGCTTTTTCCGATTCTGATTTCGTTGGAAGTGTAGCTGCCGTTGCGAAGCTCGATGAAATCGCCGGGCGAAGCTGCTTCAATGGCTGTAGGGATTGTTTTAAATGGCGATGCGAGTGTGCCTGGGTTGCTGTCGTTTCCATTTGGCGCGACGTACCATGTGGCCGCCGTCAGGTTATCCAGGATGGCAATTAAGACAATAAATAATGCGATTTTCTTCATGCTGCATTTTATTTTGGCTTAAAAATGCAACAGAGGAAAGGTGATGGGCAGGGTGAGTTTCTAATTGGTCGGTTTGGGTTTGCGCACAGCAATCACTCCCCTTTCTCCTTCGGCGCATCAGGGTAAGCAATGCGCACATGGTGGGCCGACTTCATAAACTGCTTAAAGACCGATTTACAGGTTTCCAATTCTTCAAAGGTGAGCGCAGAGTGTTCAAACTGCCCCTGGGCCAGCTTTTCCTGCATGATCTTGTCTATTTTTTCATACAGTTCAGCTTCCGTAGGATTGGCCAGGCTCTTGCACGCCGCTTCGATAGAATCGGCCATCATAAAAATAGACTCTTCTTTGGTGCGGGGTTTGGGGCCGGGGTATCTGAACGTAGCTTCGTCGACCGGCCCGTCGGGGTTCTTTTTGATATAATTTCGATAAAAATACTCCGTGCGGGTAGTGCCGTGGTGGGTGCGGATGAAATCAATGATCACACGGGGGAGCCGGGCTTTTTTGGCCATTTGGACGCCATCGGGGACGTGGCGAATGATCAACTGGGCGCTTTCCACATCGGAAAGGCCGCTATGCGGGTTATCGCCGGTCTGATTTTCTATAAAAAATCGGGGGTTTTGTGCCTTGCCGATATCGTGATACAATGCCGCTACTTTCACCAGCAAGGCATCGGCGCCGATGCGGCGGGCGGCTTGTTCAGAAAGATTGCCAACCTGAAGCGAATGCTGCAAGGTGCCGGGGGCTTTGATAGCCAATTCCCGGAGCAGGGGTTTGTTCATATCCGACAATTCCTGCAAGGTTATTGGCGAAATAAAACCAAAAAGTCGCTCCAATAAAGGTATGAGCGGGTAAGCCAGCAAAGTGAGGAATACATTCAAAAATATCCAGGAATAAACCGACCAGTTGACCCCGCTTAAACTGCCCTCCTGGATGAGCGTTAGTCCCAGATATCCCAATCCGTAAGTGAGAAAAATAAACAACAGCGTATTAAAGAACCTCGACCAATCGCTGGTACTCACGTAGCTGATCAACACGACGAGCCCGGCCAGTATTTGCATAAAAGCAAATTCATACCCCAGTGAAGTAATAAAACTGGCTATGAGTACCACGCTGATATGCACGATAAGTGCTAGTCGCTCATTGTAAAAGGTTTTCATCACAATGGGCACAATACAGAATGGGATCATGTAGGCGCTCAATACATTGGTTTGCTCTACCATGTACCCTACATAACTGTATACAACCAACCACATCAGTACAAAAGCCAACTTGCCGGCGACCCGAAATACGTCTTTTGCAAATCGCCACAAATAAACCATCAGGGTGCCCACTACCAATATCGTAAGCAAAAGATACCCGCCGAACACCCCAATATTGGTGCGTTGTTCTACTACATGCTCCTCGTATTGTTCCTTAAAAGACAACAAACGCTGGTAGACCTCGTCGGTAACAATGCCATTTCTGGGAATGATCAATTCTCCCTTGCGCACCATGCCCCTGTAAGGCGAAATACCGGATGAGAGGTCGGCTTTGAACTTACTGGTCAGCGTGTCGCTATAAAAAACATTGGGCTGAATAGCTCCTTCCAAAAGCGGATACAAGAAATCGGGCTCCTGGAGGTGGCTGTAAGGCAGCGAATCGCTGAGCAATTCCATGGCAGCAGGCATCAGCAACAAATTTCCTGTGGTTTGTCGCTCGGCTACGTTGCCTTTTATCACTTGTATCACAAAATCTTTGCCCTTCTCAGCGTGGCCCTGATCCAACTGCACGATACCCCGCTGGTACAAGCGCCCCAGCAGAGAGTGGCCGTATTTGAGGTATTTATCGGGATATCTGGTCACATCGGGGAAATCTCCGCCGGCCTTAACTTGCTGGAGCTGAGTGGAAAATTCACGCTCAAAAAGCGCTTTTTGCGTTTTGGATATGTCTTGCTTTAATTCATAACACGGGGGAAATCCCTTCTCCAGTTCTTCTTTTTCTGCGGCAATTTCGGCGGTAGATTTCTGAATGGCAAAATCGAAAGGAGCTTCGAGATCGTCGTAATGCCAGATCTGCCCCTTCTCAAAATCGTATTTGAATTTGAGGTGATTGGGGTATAGCAAACTGATAAAAGCTACCACGGCAACTCCCATCAGGTACTTGATGACCTGGGGTAATTGGCGCAGAGATTGCTTGGCTGTTTTTGTTACTTCGCTCATTCACACAAAGATAAGCAACTCCGGCTTATTTCTTGCTTATTCCCAATGACTGCTGGGAACCAGAGAGAGGGGGTAATCGTCGCCGATATGGCAATGCATCGCAGATTGTTCGTCGAAAGTCAAGCGATCGGGTTGGTGTACTTTTTCAACCGGCAGGTCGGCCAATTCGGGTAACCAGTGTTTTACGTATTCTCCTTTGGGGTCGTAGCGGCGAGCCTGCGACAGGATATTGAAGTAACGGTCTTCGCGCGGGTCGCTGCCCACGCCGGCCACATAATTCCAGTTGCCCCAATTGCTGCAGGGGTCGTAGTCGATGAGCAGCGATTCGAAATACTCAGCGCCCATTTGCCAGTTTATACCGAGATCTTTCACCAAAAAGCCGGCCACGTTTTGGCGGCCCCGGTTAGACATAAATCCCGTTTGGTTGAGTTCCCGCATGTTGGCGTCGATGAAGGGTACTCCTGTACGGCCTTCTTTCCATTTGTTAAACACCGCAAAGTCATTGCGCCAGGCGGGGTCCGCCACTCCTTTGATGCCTCCTTTCAGGAAAATCTTGTCGCCGTGCTTTTTGCCCATAAACCGGAAAAAGTCGCGCCAGAGCAATTCAAAATACAGCCAATAAGTGGATTCGTTGGCGCCGTTTTTCGCCTCGAATTGCTGCAATTGCTGGTAAATCAGTTTGGGCGAAAGACATCCCTGCGAAAGCCAGGGTGAAAATTTGGAAGAAAAATCACCGCCCAAAAGCTGATTGCGGGTTTCTTTGTAAGTTTTCACCAGGCCGGTTTCCCAAAAGTAATACGCCAAACGGTCAAGCGCTGCCGTCTCCCCTCCCTTGAATGCCACACCGGCTCTAGTATCCGGTTCAAAGGGGGTATGGCCGAAATCGGTCAGCGTGGGTATTTTCCCCGGGTCGATTTGGATACTGAGGGGAGTAAACGGCTTTTTAGGGGCTGGCAGCGGCGGACGAATGGGCACCGTTTTTTCTACTTCTTTCCGAAATTGGGTAAACGTATCGGGCGTATGCGTCACCGGGAAAGGCAAGTCAGCCGTGTAATACAGCATTTTGCCGCGGCTATAGCGCATCTCCTGGCCTATCGACCACAGCTTTTTTTCCAACGCATCTTGTACTTCTACTTCTTCCCTGGTGCGTTCCCGGTTGCAAAACACCCAGCTTGTATTGGCTTTTCTAGCTATTTCGTATAATATTTCCTCGGGTTTTCCCACCCGCACGACAAGGCTGCTACCCAATGCAGCCAATGAGTTGCGCAAATCCGCTACACTTTCAATGATAAACTGCGCCCGGTATTTACCCGTTTTGGGGAAGCCAAACCTGGTCTTTCCCATAAAAGTGCGTTCATCAAAAACAAAAACGGGGATGACCTCGTCTACACACCGAAGCGCTTCGATTAGCGCCTCATTGTCGTGTAAGCGAAGATCCTGTCGAAACCATACTATAGCGCGTTTGCGGCACATCATACCATCACTTTTTCCGTTCACAGTTCACAGTTCACAGTTCACTTATAAATTTTGAAAGTGAAACAAATATCGGTTACTTTGGTTTCGAATAATGAAATACAAACACAAGGCATGCGAATTAACATTATTATACTGACTATCGGACTTGGAATCTCTGCCTTATTACTTACCCGCTGCGACCAAACCACTTACAAGCAGGGCGAATTACTGTATGTCAAATTTTGCTCCAACTGCCACTCCGAAGACGGAAAAGGCCTGAAAGCGCTCATTCCCCCACTGGCGGGCGCCGATTACCTCAAACAGCACCAGGACGAGCTCGCCTGTATCATTAAACACGGCATTTCAAGCAAGATCAAGGTCAATGGCGTCGAATTTGAGCAACCCATGCCAGGCGTGCCTCAACTCAGCGATTTTGAAATTACAAATATTATCAATTATATTAATCAGGCCTGGGCTAATGATTATGGGTATGTGAAAATTGCAAACGTGCGTAAATCTTTGAAGAGCTGCGATAAATAAATTTATATTATTATAATTTTAAATAAATCGACCTTAGTTATCGCTACGCCAATGGTAAAATATCACAAAATGAAACCCTCCCGACACGAAAAATGCCCATAATTCGCCTAAAAAGTATTTATTTTAGCCCCAATAAGTAACCTATATCCCTTTTTTTTATGAAACATTATCTACTCATCCTTCTGTTCTTTTCTCTTGCATACGCAGCAATTGCACAACCCATCAACGACGACTGCTCCGGTTTGATCGACCT
>JAEUUQ010000621.1 GCA_016787505.1 Saprospiraceae bacterium
TCCCGCAGCAATTCGGGTGGCAGCAGCAATAGCAGCCGTTCCAACAACAGCGGAGGCTCGTCGAAAGGCAATAACCGCGGCGGAAATTGAGAGGGTGAGAAAGGGAGAGGGTGAGAGTGTGGGAAATTTCCAATGCTCCCCCCTCTCCCCCTCTCACACTCCCACCCTCTCTCCCTCTCTTTCTTAATGGCTATAACCAAACTGCCATGAAATCCTATATTGCCATAATAATACTCAGCTTGAGCTGCCAGGTGTTGGTAGCGCAAAGCGTCACCGATGTCATCCGCTACTCCTCACTGGAGATCAGCGGCACTGCGCGTTCGCTCGGCTCGGGCAGTGCTATGGGCGCCCTGGGCGCCGACTTCTCGGTATTGAGCACTAACCCCGCCGGGCTAGCCTGGTACCGCAATTCGGAATTCACCATTACGCCTGCTATTTTTACTTCGGGCATTACCACAAAATTGTCGAACCTCGACGACAACGAACCTGCGAAATCCTCTCGTAGCAATTTCGTGTTGAGCAACTTCGGCGTGGTGGTAGCTTCGCAGCCTTCTTCCGCCAACTGGAAAACCTTCAACTTCGGCCTGGGTATCAACCGCATAGCCGATTTCAACCAGCGCTTTTATTTCGAAGGCGCCTCGGTAGGGTCTATTGTAGACCGCTTTCTGGAGCAGGCCAACAGCTCTACAGGGCTCGAGGAATTTGAGTCGCAGGTGGCCTACGATGCGGATGCGCTTATCGGCCCCGATAGCGACGGATTTTACTACAGCGATTTCGAAAATGCGCCCAACGCGTTTATACAACGCGACCAGACCGTCTCCTGGCGCGGGTCGATCAATGAACTGACCTTTGCCATGGCGGGCAACTACAAAGACAGAGTACTCGTTGGCGCTACTATCGGCGTGCCCTTCCTGAGCTTCCGCGAAGAGAAGTCGTACCACGAAGAAGACCCCGGCGACGGCGTACAAGGCAACGTGCCCTTCTTCGACAATCTCGAATATAACGAAACCCTTACCACTACCGGCGCAGGTATTAACCTCAAGTTGGGCATGTTATTCCGCGTCAACCAGTGGGTTCGTTTGGGAGTAGCTGCGCATACGCCTACGGCTTTCAGCCTCGAAGACAGCTATCACACCGATATGACCTACGTATACTCCGACAACGGCACGCCCTACGAAGGCAGCGCAGAATCGCCCGACGGCTTGTTTGAATACAAATTGCGCAGCCCCTGGCGGCTCATCGGTAGTTTGGCCCTGGTGATCAAAAAACACGGTTTTATCACCGCGGAAGTAGAAGCGGTGGATTATGCCGGCGCGGAACTGCGGTTTGACGGCTACGACAGCCAGGAACGCGAAACCAACAACGAGATCGCCAAAACGCTCACCACCGCTACTAATATGCGCGTGGGCGGCGAATTGGCAGTTGATATCTTCCGCTTTCGGGCCGGCATAGGGTTGCTCCAGTCGCCCTTTATTGATGAAAATACCGTTAACAGCAGTTATAGCTTGGGCGTGGGCATCCGAGAAGAGAATTTCTTCATCGATTTGGGGTACCGCCGCTATAACTACAAAGAATCGTATACTCCTTATCTCACTTCCGTCTCCGAGCAGCAAATCGTCGACCGCGACATCGCGAACAATCGATTTTTGTTGACGCTGGGGTTTAAGTTTTGAGGTTGTAGGTTGTAGGTTGTAGGTTGTAGGTTTAAAATTTTAACCCATAACCTACAACCCACAACTTTCCTCCCTTTGATCCGTTTATCTACGGTATCAACAAACCTAAAATGGATTCCATCACCCAATTGACGCTGGGCGCTGCTGTAGGCGAGGCTGTGCTGGGCAGGAAAGTAGGCAACAGGGCCATGTTGTGGGGCGCTATTGGCGGAACTTTACCCGATCTCGACGTTTTTTCTCACTTCGTATCAGATCCCATGAGCGGATTGGCGTTTCACCGCGCCATTACCCACTCATTTACATATGCAGTCGTTACGCCCCTATTGCTGGGCTGGCTAATATCGCGTTTGTACGACCCTGTTATGCGAAAGTTTTGGTGGCGCGATTTTGGCTTGGCCGGCGCCGGCTTACTGACTTTGCTGGCCGTTGGCACGCTGGTGATGCCGATGCCTGCTGTTACTGCTTTAAAGATAGCCCTTACCGTGGGTGGGGCCATGTTGTTTTTTCCGCTGATTGTAGGACTGCGCGAGCAAATTCGCAACCGGCCCAGTACCAATGGCAATACCTCATGGAAAGGCTGGACCTGGTTGTTTTTCTGGGCCATTCTCACCCATCCCCTGCTGGACGCCTGCACAACTTACGGCACCCAGCTCTTTCAGCCCTTTGCATCTACCCGCGTGTCGCTCAACAATATCTCTGTCGTTGACCCTTTATATACCCTCCCCTTCTTACTATTTGTACTCGCTGCCTTATTTATGACGCGCAACTCTTCCCGCCGGCGCATTATTAACTGGGTGGGCATTGGGCTCAGCAGCGCGTATATGTTATTTACTTTTTACAATAAATGGCGGGTAGACCAGATTTTCGAAAAATCGCTACACGAACACGGTATCGCGTACAATCGCATGATGGCCATGCCTACTATTTTCAATAACATATTATGGCAAGGCGTAGCCGAAGGCGATACGGCGTATTACCGCGGCATGTATTCGCTATTGGATAAACAGCCCCGCGTGCTGGAATTCGACACCATCCCCAAAGGCCACAACCTGCTGGCCGGCCACGAAGGCGACCGAGCTATGAAAATCATCGCCTGGTTTTCAGACGGCTATTACAACGTGCTGCGGCGCAAAGACGGCGCCTTGCAAATCAACGACCTCCGCTTCGGCGGCATTTCCGACAAGCTCAATGACGAGTCGGATTACGTCTTCAAGTTTATAGTAGAAGAAAAAGAAAGCGCCTGGGATGCCCACGAAAGCCGCGAAGGGCCGCCCGATATGGAAAAGGCCTGGCGAGAGTTGTGGCGGAGGGTAAGGGGGATTTGAGTATTGGACTGTACGACTGTAGGACTTTGCGACTGTACGACTTTGCGACTTTAGCAAAACCAATACCCCTGTCCTCCAATTTCCGATAAATACTTTGCAATTATGGGTTGTTCATCGGGGGCGGCGACAAGGATGATAACCTGGGGGTTTTCGAGCGAGGAAAGCGCCCGGTAATCCTGCCAAACGGCGCCGAACATACTTTTCCCCCACTTGCGTGGATTGTCGCATACCCAATGGAATGGGATCCCTTTTTCCGAGAGAAACCTGGCAGCGGTTTTGCCTTTGCGGCCTGCGCCCCAGAGAACCAACGGGCGTTTGGATTGGTAATCTATTTCTAAAAAATACTGGAGTTTCAGATCCAGAAAGGTGTTGTCGGCGTATGGAAGCTCAGTGCGGGAGGCCCGGCCGGGGTGGTCGCGCCATAAGTGTACAACCTCTGGAGCGGCAATGATGCGCTTGCCGTATTTATACAAGCGAAAACAAAGATCGTAATCTTCGGGGTAAGTATCCGTATCGAAAGCGCCGACATCTAACAAATCTTCCCGGCGCATCATCCAGCAGGGAGACGGAAGCGGGCATTCTTTGTATATCGCTGAAAAGTGGTTTTGATTTAGGGCTAAATAGTTGATCCATTGCTCATAACGCTTGTAGCCGTCTCCCAATGCCCGGCTGGAGAAATAGCGCACCAAACCTGTGGCTACACAATTTTGTGGATTATTTAACAATATTTGTTTTAAAATAACTAACTTAGTGGTTGGCATAAGGTCGTCGTCATCCATACGGGTGATCAGATCGCCCTTGCTTTGCTCAAAAGCCAGGCGTAAGGCGGGTATGAGGCCTTTTGTCGCATTGTGATAACAGCGTATGCGGGTATCGGCTGCGGCATAGCGTTGCAGGGTATCCCAGCTTTGGTCGATTGAAAAATCGTCGACGGCGACCAATTCCCAGTGGATTTCAGTTTGCGCCAATATGCTTTCGAGGCATGGAGCCAGAAAGTCGCCCGCGTTATAGACAGGCAGCAGGATACTTATTAGCGAAGAATGCACCTGATTTTTTTTTCAAAGGTAGTATAAACAGTGAACAGTGAACAGTGAACTGCTCTTTGTTCGGTTCACAGTTCACAGTTCACAAAATCATGATCGTAAAATTTTGCCGCCCGCAGCCCCCGCTTTCACAGTACGTGGAGTTGCTGACCTGGTACGCCGGCTACGAGCCGGATTACGCCCACGAACGCATCCTACCCCAAGGTGTGGTAGAGCTTGTTATCGACCTCACTGATCCGCCCAAATACATATACGACAACGACTCGTTGATCGTGACACAGACTTGTCGGCAGGCGTGGATTGCCGGGTTGCGACACGAATTCATCACCATATCGGCATTGCCGGGCAGCAGTATGATGGTGGTGCGTTTTCGGGAAGGCATGGCTTATCCCCTGCTTCAAATACCGATCGGCCTGCTAAAAAACCAGGTATTGCCCGCTGATTTGACGCTTAACCCCGATATTTCGCTGCTGCACGAGCAACTGGTAAACGCTCCTACGCCCGAAGATAAATTTGCATACACCATAGCTTTTCTGAATCGGCGACTGAGTAAATCCATTGATGTGCACCCCGCCGTAAGGTATGCTGTTGAAAAAATAGTAGACAATCCTGCTCAGATCACGGTAGATGCCATTGCCCGAAAAACCGGCTGGTCGCACAAACATTTGGTGGCCTTGTTTGACAAATTTGTGGGCGTTTCACCAAAAGAATTCGTGTGCATTACCCGGTTTCAGAAAGCCATTACCGCTATAGGCGAAGCCGCCACAGTTGATTGGTCGCAGCTCGTTTACGAGTGTGGTTATTACGATCAGGCGCATTTCATCAAAGATTTCAAGCGTTTTTCCGGTGTGTCGCCGGCTGTTTACCTCGACGAGCGGGGTGATGACCTAAACTATCTGCCCAAACGCTGACTTTTTTTGCGCTTGTTTTTTATAGGTAAAATTTTTACAATCCATTTTAAGGCTGCCTACCCATATTTGCTGCTGTAACCATTAACAGTAAAACATGAAAAATATACTACTCACTATGCTTGTACTGGGCTACTGCACTTGCGCAATAGCCCAGGCAACCTTGAAAAATCACAAAATCGCCTACAATGTTTTGGAAAACAGGGAAGGCGACGATTATGAAGTATATGCGATGAATCCCGACGGCACGGGCAAAACCAACGTAACCCGCCACCCGGACGTGGCCTGGACTTATTATGCACACAAAAACAAGTTGTATTGGATTTCCGACAGGGATACTTGTCATCGATGCTATTATCTCTATGTATCTGATGCAGAAGGCAATGGGGTAAAAAAAGTCAGCGGCTTGCGACTGGAAGACTCCTGGATGTCGAGTCGAAAAAAAGGTCGGGAGCTTATCGTGGCCGGACGGATCGGCAAGCAGGCGCGCTACCAGTTGTTCCTGGTAAATACCGCTTCGGGTCAATATGAGCAGATCACCCACGATACGTCTGCCATGTATGCCGACCCTGAGTTTTCGCCCAACGGCAAACAAATCGTATACCGCTACAAACACAAACGGCTCGACCGCAACGAAAAAGCGGAGATTTGGATCGCCGATGCCGACGGCTCCAATGCCCGGCAACTGACGACATATCCTGCGGCTGACACCACTGCCCAATGGCACAGCTACCACGCCGGGCCGCCACAGTGGAACGCCAAACTGAACCTGATCACCTACCAGTCGAAACAAAACGGCAAATACAGGCTTATGGCCGTTTCGCCCGACGGCAAGCATAACTTTGAATTATTCGACTTTCCATTTGGCGCCGGTTGGCACGACTGGAGCCCCGACGGGCGTTGGTTGGCGGTAGAGCTTTTTCCCGACGAAAGTTCGCCCGGCGATATTTATCTTTGGGATTACAAGACCAAAGCCCTTACCCGTCTGACAAATGGGCCTGGTTTTGAGCAATCGCCGGTATGGGTGCGCAAATGAGCGGACAGTTTTTTTTGATTTTGGAATGCGGATTTCGAATTTCGGATTTAATTTGGGGGGGATTTAGAACAAGTACAGCCAAAATATGCCTAACCTCTCCACCATCCAAAACTACATCGGCGGCGCCATGACAGCGCCGGTTAGCGGTGACTACCTCGACAACTACGAACCGGCTACGGGGCAGGTTTATAGCCATATTCCCGACAGCGACGAACGGGACGTTGACCTGGCTGTTGCGGCGGCGGCCCGGGCCTTCCCGGAGTGGTCGACCTGGGGAGAACAACGCCGCTATGAATGCCTGATGCGCGTGGCTGAGCTCATCGCCGAGCGCCGCGAAGAACTGGCGCGGGCAGAAAGCATCGATACCGGCAAACCCGAAAAACTCGCCTACGAAGTAGATATTTATCGCGCTGAGGCCAATTTTCGCTTTTTTGCCACCGCCATCCTGCACTTCAGCTCCGAATCGCACCGCATGGAGGGCCAGGCGATCAACTACACCCTGCGCCAACCCATCGGCGTGGTGGGCTGCATCTCACCCTGGAACTTGCCCTTATATCTTTTTACCTGGAAGATAGCCCCTGCGCTGGCCGCCGGCAACTGCGTAGTGGCCAAACCCTCGGAACTGACGCCTATGACGGCATACCTGCTGGGGCAGATCTGTATAGATGCCGGTTTGCCTCCGGGCGTGCTCAATATCGTACACGGCCTGGGCGCCAAAGCTGGGCAAGCTATCGTGGGGCATCCGCTGACAAAAGCCATTTCTTTCACCGGCGGTACGGCCACAGGGCGGCAACTGGCTGCTACCGCCGCGCCTATGTTCAAAAAACTGTCGCTCGAACTGGGCGGTAAAAACCCGGTGCTGGTCTTCGCTGATTGCGA
>JAEUUQ010000043.1 GCA_016787505.1 Saprospiraceae bacterium
GGCGCGCGTGCAGATATTCGGCTCGGGATCATCGGTGAATGTCAACATCGAAACCGAACGCAATAATCTGGAAGCAGTCGTCAAACTGGTAGGCGAAATGCTCAAGTCGCCGGCGTTCTCTGCCGACGAATTCGAAAAACTCAAGCAGGAGGAACTGGCAGGCATTGAGTCGCAACGCTCAGAACCGACTGCCCTGGCCAATATCGCGTTCAGCCGTATCCTCGGTCCGTATCCGAAAGACGATATCCGCTACACGCCTACCTTCGATGAGCAGGTGGAAATGCTCAACAATACGAAACTCGAAGACGTGAAGAAGTTCTACAGCGATTTCTACGGCGCTTCGAATGCCACGGTTACAGTAGTTGGCGATTTTGACGACAAGGCCGCCCAGAAACTCGTCAACGAGCAATTGGGCGCCTGGAAGAGTCCTAAGAAGTACAAGCGCGTAGAAAGCAAACATATCGACGTGCCTGCCGGCAATGAGATGATCAATACGCCCGACAAGGCCAATGCGATGTTTTTTGCCGGTATGAATATCAAAATGAAAAATGATAATCCCGACTATCCCGCGCTGTTGCTCGGCAACTATATGCTGGGAGGCGGTTTCCTCAACTCGCGCCTGGCCGTTCGCATTCGTCAAAAAGAAGGCATCAGCTACGGCGTAGGCTCCAGTTTCTATGCCGGCGCGCAGGATGAAGCGGGCGGATTCCGCGCGTATGCTATCTATGCACCTGAAAACGTAAAACGCCTCGAGGCTGCTTTTATCGAAGAAATCGAGAAAGTAGTTAACGAAGGTTTTACTGCCGAAGAAATCGATGCCGCTAAATCGGGCTTTTTGCAATCGCAACAGGTCAACCGCTCGCAAGACGGCAGCCTGGCTTCGCGCCTGAATTCGTACCTCGACTACGACCGCAATATGATGTGGGATGCCGACCTGGAAAAGAAAATCCAGGCCCTCACCCCTGAGCAAATTCACCAGGCAATGAAAAAATACGTCGACCCCAAGAAGATGGTTTTTGTGAAAGCCGGCGATTTTGAACGCGTAGAGAAAGCTAGTAAGCCGTAAGGTATACCAAACGACATAAGGAAGCCTCCCGGGTGCATTTTTGCCATCCGGGAGGCTTTTTTTGTATATTGTGTTTGTGGTTTAAAACGGATACTCAATGAAAAACACCTACTCCCTATGTCTTCTCTTGGCAATCGGCCTCTGCGTGCAATCCTCCTGGGCGCAAAGCAACGAAGGCGCCACCTTTTGGCTAGGATTTATGACCCACCGCAATCCCGGCCAAAACACCAAGGCGGTAATGATCACTGCCAAAGAAACTACAAGTGGAGTAGTGCGAATGCCCTTGCAAAACTGGCAGGTTAACTTTACAGTTGCCGCCAACGACGTAACTATCATCACCTTACCTATTACCGCAGAAGCCGTAGCTTCGGAAAGTATTGAAAAACGGGGCGTGCTGGTAGAATCCCAGGGCCCGGTATCGGTGTATATGCACCAATATGCCACCTTTCGCTCCGATGCATCGCTTGTGCTGCCTGTAGAGTCTATTGGTACGGAGTACTATGCGGCGAGTTACCAGAGCTACCAGCAAAATGAAGAAGTATACCCCTCTGAATTTATTGTGATCGGGACCCAGGATAATACGACGGTTACGATTACCGTGAGCGATAATACTGAAGGAGGGAGGTTGCCCGGAGAAACGTTTTCTGTGGTCTTAAATGCGGGGGAGTCTTACCAGGTACAGGCTGCTTTCGGTACGGATGACCTTACCGGGTCGAAGATTGTGAGTGATAAGCCTTGCAGTGTATTTTCAGGCAATGTATGGACGGGCGTGCCTGCCAATTGTACCTGGCGCGATAATTTGCTGGAACAAATGTATCCGGTGGCCACCTGGGGTAAACAATTTGTTACCGTGCCTTTTGCTTATGGAAATTACGACATATTCCGGGTAATGGCTGCCGAGGATCAAACCACGGTGCATGTACAGGGTCAAAATACGGATACCTATCAGCTGCAGGCCGGTGAATATGTGGAATACACCAGCTCGGAGGCCACACTGGTGAGTGGTGATAAGCCTATCGCCGTCATCCAGTTTAGCATAGGCTCAAATTGCAGCAATCACGGTGTGGGAGACCCTTCGATGGTCTTTTTAAATAGTATAGAGCAGATCAGAGATACGGTCACGTTGTATAACTCTCCTTTTGAAAATATTGTAGAACACTACCTCAACCTGGTAGCCCGTACTGACGACGTGGATAACATTACGTTGGATGGACAAACGCTGGCCGCTTTGAACGTTGTGATGCAGCCACTTGCCGCTAACCCCGATTTCTCTTTTGCTTCCATTGAGGTAGATCCCGGCGACCATACGCTGATTTCAGTGGGTTGCGGCGTAAATGTGATTGCCTACGGCTATGGCGAAATGGAATCGTATGCGTATAGCGGCGGCGCCAACTTCCGTGCGCTCGATGCCAATCCCATTCCGATAGGCGGCTGCCTCAACGATACTATATCTTTTGATGCGGGCCTGCGACCGCCGCGCTATGCCTTTTTCTGGGATTTGGGCGACGGCTTTACCTCTACGGAAGCCGCTTTTGATCACCAATACAATGCCCTGGGCAGTTATCCTGTGCGACTGATAATCAGGGATCAATGTCTCAACCTGGTAGACACGCTGATGCAAAATCTGCTTATCACGCTTCGGCAATCTGTAAATGTTAGCCCGGAAGTTGACGCATGCAAAGGTGAATCCGTCTCAATCTCGGCTTCGGATTTGCCGGGAGCTACCTACTTGTGGACGGGCCCGGGCGGCTTTGCCTCCACGCAGCAAACCCTGGCCTGGCCGCAGATTACAACTGCGCAGGCGGGTACCTATGCGGCGGTTGGCTCTATCTCAGGCTGTGCTACTTTTCCGGCGTATACAGAGATAGTGGTGCACGAACTTCCGCAACCCGATCTGGGCCCCGACTCGCTTTTATGCCCCCGGTCGGAGGTCAATACGTATACCTTAAACCCGGGAAATTTTGAGGCCTATCGCTGGCAAGACCAGTCGCAAGTAGCCGAATACATCGCCGTAGAAGAAGGCTTGTATTGGGTGGATGTATGGGATGAAAACGGTTGCAGCGCCGCTGACAGCATCCGCATCCGCGAACGCTGTCCCACGAAGGTATACATCCCCAACGCTTTTAGTCCCAACAGCGACGGCATCAACGATACCTTCGGCGTATTCGGCACGGATATCATTTCGCTGGAGCTCCTCATCTTCGACCGCTGGGGCGGCCAGGTTTTTCAGACCACAGATATCAACGGCCAATGGGACGGCGCCGTGCGCGGAAAACCGGTCACCGCCGGCGTGTACGCCTGGATGGCCCGCATTACCGGCTATTTGGCCACCGGCGAGGTGTATGAATCCCTGTTGTCGGGGGATGTGACGGTG
>JAEUUQ010000061.1 GCA_016787505.1 Saprospiraceae bacterium
CAGAGAACTGCGACCCCGTGAGTTGCATGCCGTCGCCCGAGTCGCCGGCAAACCGAATCACCACGCGATCGAGCCTGATCTTATTTTTATCTTGGGTTGTTGCGATATCAGACATATTGTTTTGTATTTTAGCTCCTGCAAATTTGAAAACGGTCGAAAGGTACAACTATCGCCTATACGGCCCGAATGATTTTCGTCAGCCGATATATTGATGATAATCATATTTTGTTTGCGCCCGGTCTTCGAAAATTGGGGTTAGAAAATGATCCGGTTGATACCCGGTTGTACAAACTTAATAAAAATTTTTATTACCTATGGCTATTAAGATCACCGAAGATTGCATCAACTGCGATGCGTGCATTTCTGAGTGCCCAAACAATGCGATCTACGAACCCGGAGAAGCTTGGCGTTATGCCGATGGCACTGATCTGAAAGGATCGGTTAAGGATCTGAGAGGTATGGATGTCAATGCCGAAGCATCTCACGATCCGATCTCCGACGAGTTCTATTATATCGTTGCTGATAAGTGCACAGAGTGCAAGGGTTTCCATGAAGAGCCGCAATGCGCCTCAGTCTGCCCCGTAGATTGCTGCGTGCCAGACGAAGCTCACGTGGAAAGCGAAGATGCGCTGATGGCTAAGAAGGCGTGGCTGCATATTTGAGTTGTGGGTTGTGGGTTGTCGGTTAATTAAAGTAGATAACCGACAACTCACAACCGATAACCCACAACCTACAACGGAAATTACCGCTCCCTCAACGTCGGACTATCATCGACGGGGGCTTCGTGTTTTTTGTCTCCGCAGCCCAGTCGAACCTCTGCGCGGAGGTGGCCCTCCTGGTCGGGGTCGTGGCCTATCCGGATATTAAACCAGCACCCGTTGGCGGCGCGGCTATACTCAGCGGCGCCGTAGGCTTCTCCTGATTCATCGTCTTCATCTACCTCGTCGGCCAGGAAAAACATAGCGCTCAGGTCGGCGCGGCCGCTTTCATTGTAACTGGGTAATCCCAGGCGATGCAGCTGGAATTCGTAATCCAGCGAAGTGAGGTTAACCCTTTTTACCTTTAGCCGGTAGGATTTTCCGCCGCCGTCAGCGGAAAAAAAATAGATTTTACCCAATGCCATTTGGGTAGGAAAATACACCGTATCTGTGCCCACCAACAGGTATTCGCCCTGCAGGCTCATTTTCTCGGGATAATCCGAGGCTTTTAGTTGTTGCAAAAAATCGGGCGCGTATTGCGAAGAGTCAACTCCGCCGGCTTGCGCTGCGGGGGCATTTTGAGAGGCATCTGCCTGCTGCGAAGCAGAATCACCGCCGCGGCAAGCGCCGAGCGACAGGATTATCGTGGCCCAGAACAGGGTGCGGAGTAGGGTCATGGTCGGTTGTAGGTTGTGGGTTGTAGGTTGTGGGTTGTCGCCGGCATTTGGCCGTTTTTTTTCAGGCCGGGGTTTAAACCTCGGCCTGAAAAAAAACGGCCAAATGCTCAACGATATTGATCCGTTATCGGTTATCGGTTTGAACTGACAACCGACAACCGATAACGGAGAACAATCAATGATTACACTTCTCCATCACTTCGTGGAAGCGATCGTGGAGGGCAAACAAAGCGGTTTTGATTTCAGCTTCAGTTTTTTTGCGCTGCACCATTTTATCGAGCGCTTTGGATTCTTTGGCTAGTTTAGCCAACGATTGTTTTACGCCTTCTTTATTATAGGCGGCTGGAATTTTTGACTTTTTCAAAACGGATGCTTTCTGCGCCATCTCGCCCGAGCGCTCCATGATAGGCTTAAAGTTGCCATCCTCTGCGGGGTGGAACGTTTGAGACATCACGCCGTGAAAGTCGTCAAGCTCTTTCCAGCGTTCTTGTTGGGCCATAACTAACTGACTGCTACCTACGAGCAACAGGAGAATCAAAAGATTTTTCATATGTTTGAAATTAATTGGTTAAGCGATGTAGCACCAACCGGGAGTTTAGTCTAAACAGGCGCCCAAAGATACGGCAGAATTGCTGAATTTGCCATGTTATTATCCACGTTTTTCATGGCGACTGTGCGACTGTACGACTGTACGACTGTGCGACTGTACGACTGTTATAATGGACGTATAAAGATACGAAAAGTTTCCTTGATAGTAAAGTCGTAAAGTCGTAAAGTCCTAAAGTCGTAAAGTCCCAAACCCGACCGCCATGACAGCCTACAACATACCCCAGGCATTAACCCTGGGCGACCACATTACCGAATTGATCCTGGAGGCACAGGCGCTCGAGACCTGGCCGGTGGAGATCTTTGCCCTGAAAAACCTTCGGATCTTGCGTATCCGGCATTGCGGCCTGAAGTCGGTACCAGCCGACATTGGCAAACTCAAACACCTCGACGAACTCGACCTTTCGCACAACGCTATTACCAAATTACCCGCCGGCATCGGTAAACTGGATCGACTTTCCGTGCTCCATGTGAGCGGCAACCGGCTGTCCACCTTGCCTGCATCCTTATCGCGTTGCCTCACCTTGCGCGAACTCGACATATCCGGAAACTGCTTTTCTCGTTGTCCGCCGGTAGTGCTGAACGCGCCCTGGCTGGCCAGGCTCAGGGTGGCGGACAATCAATTGCACAAGCTGCCTGCTGCGCTTGGGAATTGCACCCAATTGCAGGAATTAGACCTCTCGCATAACGCCCTCACCACCCTACCTACTGCCCTTAGCAAACTGGTCAAATTGCGCAAACTCGACTTGTCGCACAACAACCTGCGCCGGTTGCCGGCGGCGCTGTCAAAGTTGCCCTGGTTAGAAGAAATCGACGTAAGCGACAACCCTGCCCTACCCCAGCCCATAGCCTTGCTTGCGCTTCCTGCATTAAAGCGGTTGCGGGGACTTACCGGCCCCGAAAAAACCGACATGCTCGATGAACTGGTTGATGCCTGTAACCGGCATAAATTGCCGCCGGCATGGCGAAAATTGTTGTGGCAATGGCGGGAAGGCGCCACTGCGGTTGACTGGCTGACTTTACCGGCTGCCGACTTGTCGAAGCTGCTGAATTTATCGTGGCCGGAACTGACGGTAGCCATCAGGGCGTATTTGTTCGAGTTGCGCCCTTCTCAACTGGCGCCAGGCGCCGTAATCACGCCATTGGGCGAATGCCTGATAAGATACCACGACATTGAAGCGCGATTGCATCAACAAGGCATCCAATGGAGAGAAAAAGCGGATAAAACCCCTACCCACCTGTTGCTCGGCGCGCCCCCGATCCAACTACCCATTTTAAAAAACACACCATATATATTTATAGGAGAACGCGAACTACTAAAATGGCTCGACCGCATCGAAGGCCGCTATCTGGCGCTTGATCCGCCTGCCGAAAAACTGGAAATGCTGCGGCGTTTGCTGGCCGGGGGCGACCGTCAAAAAATTATGCTGGCGTTGCAAATTGTAAAAGGTGGAGGCATGCCTGATGAACTATTGCCCGATTTTCAAAAGGTCATAATAAATTGCACCGATCCCGGCCTTCGTAACGAATTGGTAAACCTCGCATTTCCGTATTTGTCTGAAATTCCATCCTACCAAACCCAATAATCACCCGTCAAAATCCACCATCACCTTATCCGATTTGGGGTGCGATTGGCAGGTGAGGATAAAGCCGGCTTCGAGTTCGTCGGGTTCGAGGGCGTAGTTGCGGTCCATGTCTACCTGGCCTTCGATGAGTTTGGCGCGGCAGGTGCCGCACACGCCGCCTTTGCAGGCGAAGGGCAGGTCGGCGCCGGCTTTGAGGGCGGCTTCGAGGATGGTTTCGCCGTTGGAGGCCAGTGGGAAGTGCAGTTGGTTGCTGTCGAGTTGCACCGTAATTTGAGACAGGAAAGCGGGGCGGTCGGTCGCGTCCGTTTTGCGTTTGACGGGGGCGTCGTCGCCGGCGTTGAAC
>JAEUUQ010000105.1 GCA_016787505.1 Saprospiraceae bacterium
ATTCGCATTAATTCTCGCTTGCGGGCTTCAAATACGCCGCGGGCGCTGCCGCAATAGCTGATGAGGGTTTTGGCGGTTACCGCCCCTACCATCGGGATTTGGGTGATGGCGATTTTGTAGAGTAAGTCTTTCATGTGGTTGTGGGTTGTAGGTTGTAGGTTGTAGGTTTGTAGGTTCCAAAACTTACAACCTACAACCGCCGGAGGTCTTACCTTGCAATATCCTACTTTTTCTCCAGCAGTTCAATAAAGCCTTTAATTTTTTCATTGGGGACAGTCACACTGAGGTGGTAGTGTTTAATTTTCCAGCCGTCGGCAGATTTTTCGGCTACGCCCGAGCCGCGGCAGATGCCCATCCAGGTGCGGAGATTTTCTTCCCACCAGGCGTGTTGACCGTCGGCGGAGAAATAGGCATGGCGGTCGAAGGGGGTAAAATCCCAGGCGACGACCCTGTCGAAAGCTTTGGCGGCCCAGGTGCGCAGTTCGTCGCGGAGCCAGCGTTCGGTGGCGTCGGTGCCGAGGTAGATGGCGTCGGGCGTCATAGAACCGAAAAAGACGTTTTCGTCGGCGGTGGCGGCGGCGCGGTGCCAGCCGTCGATCATGGCGTGCAGGGCGGCGAGGGATTCGCCGGCTTCAGACTGGCATTTTTGCTTGCGGCGCGTATCGGTGAGGAGGGATATTTTCCATTGGCCGCTTTGTTTGACCAACAAAAAGTGGTCGATACCGCAGTGGCTCAGGTCGCTACCCAGGAAAAACGTATAATCGGCCCAGGCGCTGGCCAGCGGACCGTCGATGTGCACATCGACGGCAAAGATGCGCTCGTCCCACACCTTGTCGTGGGGCATACCTACGGCCCGCACAAAGTCGGCCACCCCGGTTGTTTTGATCTGCGTATCACCGTCGGGGGCCTCCAGAGCCGTCTGCAGAACGGCGGTGGGAAGGAAAACAGACTTGACAGCGTTGGTATCGCCGGCGCGCATGCCGTCGAACAGTGTTTGAATGACTTGCCTTACGGCAGCCTGCTCGGCGTCGTTTTGAGCTTGAACCAGGAAAGGCATCGAAACGAACAGAAAAAGAGAAAATCGCAGCATTGTGGTCTTTTTTTGGGAAAAATACGCTTTTTATTTACCTTTCCCCCAAACAAGCACCTATGTTAAAAGCCCTTTTTCGCAAAAAACACATCGCGACGATTCTTGCCGACGCCCGCCAACAGCAGGAAGACGGCCATAGCCTGAATCGCGTATTGAGTGTCAGAGACCTCACTTTTTTCGGCATTGCCGCCATTATCGGGGCGGGCAGCTTCAGTTCTATCGGCCAGGCCTGCTTTGAAGGCGGGCCGGGAGTGATCTTTTTATTTATCCTTTGCGGCATTGCCTGCGGGTTCACGGCGTTGTGTTATGCCGAGTTTGCCTCGCGTATACCGGTGGCCGGCAGTGCGTATACCTATGCGTATGCTTCTTTTGGCGAACTCCTGGCCTGGATCATCGGCTGGGCGCTGCTCATGGAGTATTCTATCGGCAATATTTATGTAGCTTTTGCCTGGTCGGGTTATTTTACCAACCTGCTGGAAGCTTTTCATATCCACCTGCCCGATTACCTCACTATCAATTACCTGGCGGCAAGGGATGCTTTCCGGGCCAGCGGAGCAGGAGAAACCGCCTACGACAAAGTGGGGCTCGCTGCCTGGAATACGGCGCCGATGCTGGGCAACCTTCGCCTCATCCTCGACCTGCCGGCGGTGGTCATCAACGTGCTCATCACCTGGCTCGTGTTTGTGGGCGTGCGCGAATCGCGCAACGTGAGCAACATGATGGTGTGGATCAAACTGACTATTATCGTGCTGGTAATTATCGTTGGCGCGTATTATGTAGATATTGACAACTGGACGCCTTTTATGCCCAACGGCTTTCGCGGCGTAATGGCCGGCGTGGCGGCTGTATTTTTTGCCTATATCGGCTTTGACGCCGTGTCGACGCTGGCCGAAGAAAGCAAAAACCCGCAGCGCGACCTGCCACGGGGTATGATCTATTCGCTGGTGATCTGTACGACGGTGTATATTATTCTTTCGCTTGTGCTCACTGGCATGGTGCCGTATACGCAACTCGGCATTTCCGACCCGTTGGCAGAAGTATTTAAACTGCGCGGCGTAAAATGGATCGAATTTATCGTCTCTATTTCTGCCGTGGTGGCCATGACGAGTGTGTTACTTGTATTTCAGATGGGGCAACCCCGCATCTGGATGAGTATGAGCCGCGACGGACTCATGCCCAAGGCTTTCCAGAAAATTCACCCGAAGTATAAAACGCCTTCGTTTTCTACTATTGTGACGGGATTGGTTGTGGGTATCCCCCTGCTTTTTACCAATGAAGAGTTTGTGCTCGACTTCACCAGTATCGGTACGCTGTTTGCCTTTGTGCTGGTATGCGGCGGAGTCTTATTGCTGCCCCGCAAAGAACGCGAAAAAGGGCGTTTTCACCTGCCTTATTTTAATGCTAAATATACGTACACCATCATGTTATTAGCCGGTGCGCTGATCGTGAGCATTGCACAACCCGGTTTTTTTGCTTCCATGCTGGATGTAACCGGTCCTGACGCAGCACATAATATACCTTTGCTGATATTTTGTGCTGTTTGCGTCACCATGGCCGTATTGGCATTTAAAAAGAATTATTCGCTCATTCCTTTGCTGGGGCTCACCAGTTGCCTGTACCTGCTCACCGGCATGGAACCTTCCAACTGGGCCTGGTTTTTTGTATGGTTTTTAATTGGACTTATCATTTACTTCATGTATGGATATAAGAAGAGTAAGTTGGCCCTACGGGGGCAGTAGGCGGTCGGCGGTCGGCGCTTGGATTTTTGGCGTGGTAGTCTTGTCGTTTTTGAGCAGTTGCTCGGTAGTGCCCAAGGGGAGCTTTGGCGCTTTGCCCGCGCCTGGCGCGCCCGATTATGCCAAAGAATCGAACTGGGCGGCCTTGCCCGACCGGGTCGACAATGCCGATCGCAGGCCCAGCGCCGATTTGCCCGATAACCAGTTGGGCTCGGCCGTCGACGTATTTTTTCTGCATCCCACCACCTACACCGGCGACAAGGGGCAGAAAAACTGGAACGGCCCCGTCGACGACCCCAAACTCAACAAAAAAACCGACGACGGCACCATTCTCTATCAGGCTTCGATATTCAACGGTTCGGGGCGCGTTTTTGCTCCGCGATATCGTCAGGCCCACCTGTCGGCGTATTTTACCAAAGACACGGCAAGCGCCCAAAAAGCTTTTGAAATGGCTTATGCCGATGTGAAGGCCGCTTTTCAATATTTCCTGAACAACCACAACGACGGCAGGCCCATCATCATCGCCGCGCATAGCCAGGGCACCACGCACGGCATGCGGCTGATCAAAGAGTTTTTCGACGGTAAGCCCCTGCAAAAACGACTGGTGGCGGCCTATCTGGTGGGTATCGGCGTCCCCAAAGACTACTTTCAATACATCAAACCCTGCGAAACGCCCGACGAAATAGGCTGTTTTTGCTCCTGGCGTACCTACCGGCGCGGCAGAATGCCAAAGTGGGACACCCAAGGCGAGCGCATGCTGGTGACAAACCCGCTGCTCTGGCGCATCGACAACACTTATGCGTCCAGAGACTATAATGTGGGAGGCATAGCATTTAAGTTTGACGATCTGCGACCTGGAATTTGCGATGCCGAGGTGCACGACGGCCTGCTGTGGACGAGGCGCCCGAGGTTCCCCTGGAGTTTTTTGCTGCTTAGAAGCAATTACCACCCGGGCGACTTCAACCTCTTTTACCTCAACGTGCGCGAAAATTCTTTTTTGCGCATGAAAAATTACATAGAAATGAAAGGGCATTAGCCTCCATACTATACTTTATCAGCTGAGTTACGCGTTATGGGGCGGTAGTAAATCCCCAGATAAGAAACTGGCGCCATTATGAGCATTTACGAGCGCAAATCGAGGTGGAAGTTGTACCTGGCAATTGCCGGGGCGGTCATTGTATTGGCTTCCATGATCTATACCAACCACCTGGCCGGCAAACTGGGTGAGGAAGAGCGCAAGCGCGCCGAGATATGGGCCATGACCATGGCTGATTTTGCCGACTTCGACGAAGAAGACGTCGGCGTATGCGACAATACCCTGCACCTGGCCATCATCAAATCGAATACCAATATTCCGGTAATTATCGTAGACGACCGGGGCGATATTTACGACGCCGCTAATTTTGGCAACGGCCTCGATTCCAATCATGTATATTTAAAAGAACAAATCGTAAAGCTCGACGCTAAAGGCTTCGAGCCTATACCTATTTGGGACGGCACCCTGCTGATATACTACCAGGAATCCAAATTGCTCACGCAGTTGCGCTATTTTCCTGTGGTACAGCTCTGCCTGATTGCCGCTTTTGTGGTTTTCGGTTATCTGGGATTCAACTCAGCGCGCCGGGCCGAGCAAAACCGGGTATGGGTGGGTATGGCCAAAGAAACCGCCCACCAACTCGGCACGCCGATCTCGGCTATCGTGGCCTGGATAGAACACCTGCGTGCAATCAGGGAGGACGACGAGGAAGTCCACGAAGTGCTGCACGAGCTGAGCAACGACGTCAACCGCCTCGAACTCATCGCCGAGCGTTTCTCCAAAATCGGCTCGCTGCCCAAACTCGACCGCGTCAATATTTATGAAGAGCTCGACAAATGCCGGCTGTATATGGAGCGCAGGGCTTCAAAAAAGGTGGTTTTTACCTTCCCCGGCCCCGATGCGGGCAACCTCCAGGTGGCGCTCAACCCGCCCTTATTTGATTGGGTGATCGAAAATCTGCTGCGCAACGCCCTCGACGCGATGGGTAGTAAAGGAGAGATCAGCGCGGTAGTCACCAAAGACAACGACTACGTCTACATAGATATTAGCGACACGGGCAAGGGCATTCCTTCCGGCAAATACAAAACCGTGTTCCAGCCCGGCTATACCACCAAAAAGCGCGGCTGGGGCCTCGGCCTTTCATTAGCCAAGCGCATCATCGAGCAATACCACAACGGAAAGATTTTTGTAAAAAAATCGCAGGAAAACGTGGGCACCACCTTTACCATCCGGCTGCCCAAAGTCGGAGCTGCGGTGGCGGCGAAAAACCCGGAAAAAGCGGCGGTTTGATAGGGGATTTCGGATTGCGGAATTCGGATTGCGGGGAATGTTCGTTTCGACTCCGCTCAACGAACGGCCCGGTCTGCTCTGCCGGTCATTGAGCGGAGCCGAAATGGCCATCGTGGCTGTTCGTTTCGACTCCGCTCAACGAACGGCCCGGTCTGCACTGCCGGTCATTGAGCGGAGCCGAAATGACCATCGTGGCTGTTCGTTTCGACTCCGCTCAACGAACGGCAGAGATGGATTGAGCAAAACTTGCTATTTTTTCATTCTAATTAAAATAATAATGGAGGATAAAATAGTTAAAAACCCAATAGCGCCTACTGCCCAATTGATACCCAACGAGTCCGCGAGAATGCCCGTTAATAAAGCGCCGACAGCGTAGCCCAGGTCACGCCATAAGCGAAAAATACCGATGCTCTCCGCTCTTTGTTGCGGATGCGCGTAATCCGCGATTGCAGCCAAAAAAGTAGGATAAACAATGGCCGTACCGATACCCAGCACCACGGAAAGGATAGCAAAATGGAAAAAGCTGGTGGCATATATCATCAGCAACAAAGCAACGCCCTGCATCAACATGCCCCAGAAAAGCATACTTTTTTTATGGAGGTGGTCTGCCATTTTTCCGGTAAACAATTGGCCCAACCCCCAGACAATGGGATAAAGCGCCACGATTTTTCCAATCTGCGCTAAATCGAAATTTTTTGTGGCCAGCAAAATTGGGAACAAACCCCAGACCATTCCGTCATTCAGGTTATTGACCAGTCCCGCTTGTGAAATACTCCCCAGGCTTTTATGCTTCCAGGTGGTTTCCCAAAAGATATTTTTCAATTTTGGCAGGTCGCTCGTGGTCGTTTCCGCATTGACATGGTGAGCGGTATCTTTTACAAATAGCCAACTTAAAATCAACCCGATAAACGCAAATGCAATGCCGAGGTAAAAAGGGTAAGGTCGTACGCCATATTCTGATGCAATCCAGCCGGTCAGGAAAGCAACGCCCCCCACTGCGAGATAGCCGGCCGATTCGTTCAGTCCCATTGCCAGTCCTCGGTTCTTCTCCCCCACCAGGTCAATTTTCATCACAACCGTACTCGACCATGTTAGTCCCTGGTGGATGCCCAGCAGTACGTTTGCGAATATGATCCAATTCCACGACTGCGCATAAATCAGGATAAAGGGAATAGGCAGGGCGATCAGCCATCCCAGCGTCAATAAGTTTTTCCGGCCTAATTTATTGGCTAAAGTGCCCGTGTAATAATTGGTAATAGCTTTAACCACCCCAAAAACGACGATAAAAGAAAGAATGGCGGTTTTGGCTGCCATTCCAAAATCTGTTTCGGCAATTTCCGGCAAAATAGTTCTCTCCAGTCCCACCATGCCGCCCACAAAGGCATTGATAACGACAAGAAGTGTGAACTGCTGCCAGTTTTGGCGCAAGCCGAGTTTCACTTCACTCATGATAGGCTTGTATTTACCAGCATGTAATCCAGGTAGCTTTCTTCGAGGCGGAGGGCGTCGAAGCCGTTAGCTTTGAGCAATTGCACCGCCTCGTCGGCCATCGTGCAGAAAGGCCCGCGGCAGTAGGCGATGATGACTTTGTGGCGGGGCAGTTCGCCAAGGCGTTCCGGCAGCTCTTCGATAGGGATAGAGCGGGCCTCCGGCAGGTGTCCGGCGGCAAATTCGTCGGCCGGCCGCACGTCGAGGAAAAAGGCCTCGCTACTGCCCGGCAGGTCCTCGAGGGAGCGGCTTTGCGGACTGCCAGCCTGTTTCCGAAATCGATAGAGCGTCATCTGCACGGCAGGCTCTTGCTCCGTCGCCAAATCCCGCAGCGCTTTCCAGGCGGCGTAGACCTTTTGACCGTTGAGGGTATAAAAAATAAAATTGCCCTCCCTTCTGGTCTTCACCAGCTTAGAATTTTTCAGCAGTTGCAGGTGGTGCGAGGCATTGGCCACCGAAATGGCGGTCTGCCCCGCGATTTGCTCCACGGTTTTTTCGCCATTTGCCAGCAGGTCGAGTATTTCCAGGCGGTTGGCGTGGGAGAAGGCTTTGGTTAGCCCTGCGATGGCGGTGTATATGCTGTCTTTGAAGGCTCGTTTTTCCATAAATTGTGCTTTATTCATGTATTCAAACAAGTATTTGAATAGATTGTTTTGGAAGAGGAGAAATTGGCTTGGTGCAAAACAGGTGTAGGTGAAGGGAGTATTGGAGTTATTTACGGCAGGAGCACAATTTTTTAGGCTTAGTTATTGCTAAATCTAAAATTTGTCATATTTTTATACAAATTATCCGATAAAATGTATAAA
>JAEUUQ010000196.1 GCA_016787505.1 Saprospiraceae bacterium
TCGGGCTGGAGTTCGTTGGCAAAAAGCCGCTCCAGCATATCTTCGTGTACATCATTGAGCCTTTTCATGGTAATACTTCTTTTTCACCAGGGGTGTGGTTTAAGGTTAATTAATTGGAGACTGTTATGGTAGTTGCTTAAAAATTTTTCTGAGTTTTTCGCGGCAGCGGAAAGCCAGCACGCGCGCGTTGTTTTCGTCGGGCAGATCCATTATTTCTGCTATTTCGCGCATACTAAATTCTCTGCTCCACAGATCAAGGATTTGCGCGCACTTGTCGTCGAGTTTGGCGAATGCGCGCGCCAGTTTATCAAAGTCGTCTTCGGTAAACCCCCAGTTGCCATCGGGATCGTCGTCGAGTTCTTTGATGCTGTCCAGGTCGGTCGTTTGCTTGCGCTTGCCCCACTTATTGAGCAAGTTGATGGTAATCGACATGAAATAAGTCTTCAGTTTGGCCGCTTTCGTAAGGCCGAATATGGCCGACTCCGTTATCTTGATGCAATCGTCGAGGATGCTTTTCACCAGGCTCAGCATGCTATCCTGGTATATATCTTCGCGGTCCATCCTGCTTATCGCGCTGTATTGTTTGCGCGCATAATCGTCGAAATACTTGTACAATTCCCGGTCGAATTCGAGCAGCCCCTTCGAGCGGTTATTTTTTATGTTGTCTATGTGCCGGTAATCTTCCTCATTGCCGGCCCGGGGCTTGAGGAGTTCCTCCATCCGCATTTTCCCATGCTCCACCAGAAAATCCAACACGCTGCTGATGCCCATTACGGCGCCGTTATCGGTGGCTTGTATTTTACCCAATGCTGCCTGGTCTTCCAGCTTGCTGTAAGCCGCTGCAAATATTTTTTCGAGCAGACACTCGGATAATTGGGGGTTTTCCTTTAGCAAAATGGTTGAAAAAATCGGGAAGTAGTGATCCCAAGCCAATGCCATTGCTTTCGCATTGAATTTTGATTTCTGCGATTTGGCCTTGTTTTTTTCCTGAATTGTAGTAATCAATTCGTGGTCTTTCTGGTCGTTTTGATTGCCGCTCACTTTTACTGGGTTTTTTATGATAAAATTGCTAGGTGTAGTGACGAAATTTAGTCAAAACCTACGGCTCTGCATCATTTTACTTATATGTTTTTTCTATTTAAAGAAATCAAATCCTCAATACAAAAAGAGCGCCGGCGCCGCATAAGGTAAAAGTGATGCATTGTTTTCAAGTATTAATACCAAAAACGGGAAAGCATTACCGGGGGTCATGAAAAAATTCGTTGTCGGTTATCGGTTGTCGGTTGCGGGTTTGTTCTCTGTTGTCCGTTCTCTGTTGTCAGTTATCCGTTCTTAACGTTAACCGACAACCGACAACCGACAACCGCCCCTACCCCTCCCCCGGCTCTAGCAGCCGTTGCAAATATTCATCCGAAAAGTCGATACGAAGTTCTACCCACATGGGCAGGTGATCGCTCATCTGGTGGGTGCGCCAGTCGCGGTAATAGCGCGTTTTTTCTTTGTCGGTGCGGGGTGCGCCTTTTGTGTTGGTTAAATAGCCGGGGCCCATGTCAGCAGCGTAAAGGAGTTCTTCGTCTTCCCGAAAAACCAGGTCGAAAAAGTCAAAAACGCCGGCTTTGCCGGTGGTACCAAAGCGATCTGCCCTAACGCGGAAGGCGATCTGATCGTAAAATTTATCGCGGGCAATATTAGAAGGCAGGTCCTGCAATTCCTCGGGTACGATAAAACCCGCGTCGTGGATGGCTTTCATGGTAACATCTTCTGGGCTGAAGATATTGAAGTCGCCCAACAAAATGAGGTTTTTTGTTGATTCAGAAGGGTCATCGCTTTTTTTGCGCAAAAACTGGGCTACTTTGTTGATTTCCTCTACCCGCATGGGGTTGTCTTTGGTGCTGTCACCGTAATAAATATGAACGGTAGTAAGGGTAAATTTGGTCCAGCCTGATTTAAATCCCATGATAAAAGGCGTGCGGACGAGCTGTTTAGCGGGTTCAAATACCACGGGGCCTTTTTTAGTCCTGATCTCCATGGGTGGCATTACCATCTGGCTGGCCAGCCCACCCGGACTGATTTTGCGGTTGTCGTACAAAAAAGCCATTCGCTCGCCGTTGCCCTGGGTGCCCTCGGTGACGTCGGTAAAAAAACAATCCCAGTTCGAGCCCAGAATTTGCCTCAGGTGGTCAAGTGCGCGCAAGTCTTCGCGCACTTCCTGAACCGCCACGAGGTCGAACCTGGCAATGATTTCTGCAAGGTAGTAATAAGACTCGGGGGTCCGCAACCCGTATTTGCCGGAGTCGAATTCGCGAATATTCCAGGTGGCCAGTAAAAGTGTTTCTTCTAAGGTACGCTGGGGAATGGCTCCATCAAGCGCCTGACGAAGGGTAAGTAATTTTTCTATGGTGCGCCGACCTATCGGCGTATCTGGGTTTAGTGCTTTGTAAAATGGCATATTTTTTTGTGGCTTTTGGACAAATATAGGGTTTTTAGGGGTTATGAGGGTTTATAAGAGCTGATGAAGGTTGATAATACCCTTCATAGTCCCTCATAACCCCTCATAACCCCTAAAATAACATTTGCAAACATGAACAATTCTTCATATTTTAGTGCTTCTGATTAAAACATCATGAATAAAATACGCGCCTACCTGCCGATATTAGAGTGGCTGCCGCAATACCGAAGGGAATACTGGAGGGGGGATATTGTAGCCGGCGCCACGGTAGGTATCATGTTAGTGCCGCAGGGCATGGCTTATGCGTTGCTGGCAGGACTGTCGCCTATCTATGGGCTTTATGCCAGTATCGTACCGCTAATCGTATACGCCATTATGGGCACCTCCCGGCAATTATCGGTAGGGCCGGTGGCGCTGGCATCCTTACTGGTGCTTACCGGCGTGGGGCACCTGGCCGAACCCG
>JAEUUQ010000208.1 GCA_016787505.1 Saprospiraceae bacterium
GTGGGCGTAAATGACAGGCTGATATCGAAAGCGGAGGGCACTTTCCGCCCCTGGTAAACGGCGGGTTTCCATTTGCCCAGCGTAGATGTGGCGGCATCGATGGCCTCATACCAAAAATCGAAGCCGAGGTCGTTGTAGTCGGTAAGGTCCAGAATGCGCACATCGCCATTGGCCTGCACGAGCATTTGGATATCGATATTGCCTACGCGGCAGCTATCATTACCCGCGGGCGGATATTTGAGCCGGTTGTCGAGGTAGGCCGCCAGGGTTTCTTCTCCGCCTTCGTAGGCCAGCGCTTCGTCAAAGCGGGTATAGACCGAGTCGCCATAAGCCGTGATCGTAAATGCCGGCGCTTCTTTGATACGGAAGCGCACGGGCAGGTTGACCACGCTTCGCACCACTTGCCCTTTGTGTTTTGCCGGGGTCCATACCACGCCGGCTTCGTTCATGGCGCCTATGACACGCAGGGCTTCGATACCACAACCGCCGCCAATGTCTTTTATGATTTTGGGAGAAGAAATGCGACCGTCTTTTTCTACCACAAAAGTAAGCACTACGCTGCCCTCTATATTTTTTTCGAGCGCTTCCTGCGGGTAACGCACGTTTTGGTATACAAATGCCAGTAATTGCTGCGAGGCACACTGGCGTTTGAATTCCACGGTGCTGTCCACCGCTTCGCAGCCGGGAAAACGGGCGGGGTCTTCTACTACCTGGTATACGGCAGTATCGCCGGTGGTTTGGCCGATAGCTGTAGGATGAGCAGTAATAAAAGCGATGCAGCAAAAGAGCCACAAAAGAGGGTACAGACTTTTTCTCATGGTATTTGTATGACTAATTGACCGGCAAAAATAATATATTAATGCATCGAAAAAATACTTTAATTCAACACTACAGAATCGCTATCTTGCCACACAATGAACTTTAAGTATATGAAACATCTGTTAATCAGTCTATTAGTATTAGCCGGCCAAATTGCCTGTTCCCAGTCCATGCACCAGGAGCCGGGGCGGCAGAATGCGGCCTCGCAACTTGACAAACCCTATGTGATACTCATTTCGCTCGACGGCTTTCGCTGGGATTACGTGCAGCGCTTTCAACCGCCGAATCTGTCTGCATTCATAGCCAAGGGCTCGCGGGCGGAATCGATGATCTCCTGTTTTCCCTCCAAAACTTTTCCCAACCACTATTCGATAGCCACCGGTATGTATCCCGAACACCACGGACTGGTTGACAATAGCTTTTATGCCCCCGAAAAAGACAGGGTGTATAGCATGGGCAAGCGCGACATTGTAGAAGACGGCGCCTGGTACGGCGGCACGCCCCTATGGGTATGGGCCGAGCAACAGGGTATGCTGTCGGCCAGCTTTTTCTTTGTGGGCGCCGAAGCAGATATCAAGGGCGTTCGGCCTACGTATTGGTATACCTACGACGCTAAGATACCCGAAGAGCGGCGCGTACAACAGGCGCTCGACTGGCTGCAACTGCCGCCGGTGCAGCGCCCGCATCTTATTACTATGTATTTTTCCAACATGGACGATGCCGGCCATAGCTACGGCCCCAACAACGACGAAAAGCTCCGGGAAGCACTGACGACGCTGGATACGGCTCTGGGGAAGTTGTTTGCCGGTGTTGATGTATTGGGACTGCCCGTCCACATCGTTTTTGTATCCGACCACGGCATGGCCGAGGTGGATGTGGACCAGTTTATGCCCATTGAAAAGCTGGAAAACGACGATCTCTACCGCACCGTGAATAACGGCCCGTTGGCGCATTTCTACCTGAAAGAGGGCGTCCACTTAGACAGCGCCTACGCCTACCTCAAGGCCCGCGAAGAACACTGGAAAGTTTATAAAACGGATGATTTTCCCTTTTACAGAGACAGCATTACCCACCCGAGGCTCGGCCAGTTGATTGCGCTGACTGAATTCCCCTTTTATTTTTCCTATAACCGCTCCATGGCTTTGTTGAAAGCCAAGGGCGGCAAACGTGGCGAACACGGCTTTGACCCCGGGATTAAAGATCTGCATGGCATCTTTTACGCTGCCGGCCCGAAAATCAAAACAGGAATTACGGCGCCTTCTTTTCGAAATATCCACGTTTATCCATTTATTTGCAGCTTGTTGCAACTGCCCGTCCCGCCGAATATTGACGGACGCGCGGAGGTATTGGCGGAACTTATTGATAGAGATTAATTTTTAACACAAAGGCTCAAAGGACACTAAGTACCACTAAGCATTTGTTTTGTAACTTATTTTACTTTAAGACTTTGTATTACATATTCATTAAATTAATTGTATTATGGACAATAAAGTGCTTGCTTTTTTCGACATCAATATCGACGGCGCGCCTGCCGGTCGCATCGTGTTTGAGTTGTTTCACGACATCGTGCCCAAGACCTGCGATAACTTCCTGAAGTTGTGCACAGGTGAAATGGGTTTTGGTTATAAAAACAGCAAATTCCACCGCGTCATTCCCGAGTTTATGCTACAGGGCGGCGATTTTACCTCGGGAGACGGCCGCGGCGGCAAGTCGATCTACGGCAGCAAATTTGAAGATGAAAATTTCATCCTCAAACACGATTCTCCGGGGCTGCTCTCGATGGCCAACGCAGGCCCTAATACCAACGGCTCGCAGTTTTTTATCACTACTGTGCTCACTCCCTGGCTCGACGGCAAACACGTGGTTTTCGGCAAGGTAACGGAAGGCATGGATGTGGTAAAAGCCATTGAAAGCCGCGGCACTCGCAGCGGAGCTACAACCGCGGTTGTCGAGATCGCAGACTGCGGAAAAGTAGATTGATGTTTGATGTCGGATGTTGAATTATAGACAGGAATGGGAGGAATCAATTTATGATTCTTTGCTACGGGGCAATTGGGTGTGAACCTTGGAGGTCGACACATACCTGGTATGTAAGAATAACAATCCGCCAATGCCAAGGGCTGTCAAAAGCGTTAGCAGCAAGACCCTGACAATAGAATAGGGTTTATAAGAAATAGAAGAATAAGACGAAAGAGCAACCATACCGGCGGCATGGTTATAATCGCCGTTGGAAGCCACGACTGTCGATACTGTCGAAGTTGTAGTCAGGAGTTCGGCGTTATCCGATATCTGTTTCCTGAACTGTTCGTTCGACTGCTCCATATTTTGTAGTTCCTGTTTCAAAAAAGCATTTAAGGATCTCACTTGGGCAGTAACCTGATAGAGGTATAAAGCATACGTTATACATACCAAAAAAAGCGCGGCCGTTACATTAACAATGAGTCGGTAGTTTTTCGTATTCAATTCAAAGTATGGTTTACTGTCCACTTGCTGCTGTTTTTGAAGTCTATTTCGTGTTCGGTTTAAAAACGGTGTTTTCCAGTTTTTCTATGTCTTTTTTGATCTCGGTCAGTTGAATTGACACATATTCATTGTGGGTTTTCTGCAATTCGTTCATGCTTTTTACAGTGGCGGCTATTTCGTTTAGCGAAATTTTGAAACTACCATACGTTTCGATGATAGACCACCCTAAGCCGACAGCGGCGGCTATTACTGTACTAACAATTATCCAAACTTCGCGGTACGTAAATCTCTTTTTGTCGACTATAGCATCTAAGCTACTACTTGTAGGAGGAACGGATTGTTCCGGCTTATCTTTGCTCATGTGGTTTGCAAGAGTTAAACAAATAACAAAGTTAATCCATTTTCGGCCATTTTCCAAATATATGTGGAGCAGCCCCTGGCTTAAGCTTAGGGCTTACTCAGGATTATTCTTCCCCGCATCCAATGGGTTGGCCATCAGGCAGCATAGGCGCAGCCGGAGCTACGTACTCTTTGGGATTGAGTCGAAACTGCTCAATCTGTGTGAGCAAATATCGGTAATGGGCGGACTGTTCAGCATCGCTGGGCTCCGGCATGTCCTTTTTCAATTGTTCCTGCCAGTT
>JAEUUQ010000210.1 GCA_016787505.1 Saprospiraceae bacterium
TGATTCTATTCGATTATTATTTGTTTCGCAATCCCAATCAAACGTCCTTCTCTTCGAATTAAAATAGTGTAGCCGCCTTCCTGTGTTGGGGCCTGAAATGACGGCTGGTTTGTCAAAATATTTTTGGAGACCAATCTTCCCTGCATATCAAAAACAAGCACCTCAAACCTTTCGTTATTTGTTAAATCACTGCTGATTGTCAGGCTCTGCCCAACCGCGCAAGGGTTTGGAAAAATTGAAACGCGCTTTTGAAAATCAGCAATTTTGTCAACATTCACAATCGTTTTTATGTGATACCATTCTTCAGTCAGGCGGGTCAGCAACCACTCGCCGGTAGCCACAAAATAATTGTATCTTTCTTCTTTAAAGTATATTGCGTCGTTTCCCAAGTCTTCATATTCTAGATACCGTCGTATTGTTGGCACGTGCAGGAGTGAGTCAGCCCAATAGGAATAGAAAATAACGGAATCAGGTCTGTTGCTATACATTTCCTGTCCGCTGAATGTCAGTTCTTTCCCATAATACCTCCATTCTCCATTATCCCATGTAAACCCATTTTCAATAATGGTATCTTGCCCCGGATAGTCATAGGTTGCCATAGCCACATTGTTGCATATTCCGTTATTGGAAAAACTGTAATTGCATCTCCTGAGCGTGTCTAAAAGGTCGTCATTGCCGTAAACCCAGTTGGTTCGGCTTGTAAAGTATTCCCCGTTTATGGAGGAGTTTATCCTTATTTCCTGAATAAGATGACCGGCAGTATCATATTCAAATAGCCTTCCCCTGTTATAATCGAACGCTCCGTTTGAATCGGCATAATATTCGGCCTCCTCGGTATTATTCCCGTTCGCGTCAAAGATTTTTTCTTTTTTGTAAAAATTAACCCAAGCTCCATTCTTCCAATGTTGGAGCAGATACAAAGTATCGAGATTTGGATTTTCGTAGAAATAGGTATGTAACGCAGAATTTTCAAAAGCAGAATTTTCATACTGTTCAGTCAAAATCGAGATTATTTTTCCGTCATCATAAGCAGTTGTGTTCCTGCTGAAAAGCTTCCACTCGTTGTTTGTATCAAGTATTTCGGACAACAGGTAAACCGTATCTGCCCCATAAGAATAATTGTGCCTTGAAGCCGGATTCCTCCTTTGGATTAAGCTATCGTTTGAATTATAGGAAAAACCTGCCCAGGATTCGTTCACCAAAGTATCGCCATGTAAACCAATTGCCCATGACCATGTGTATAGACTATCCATCAGCAGTGGGATGTAATTTTGTGATGGCAGGCTGTTGGATATTAGTAATGTGATGGCTGTTAGGTAGAGATGTTTCATGTTTGTTGGGACTATTGTTAAGGTGGATGTTAGCATGGCCGGCAAGCCGGGGTGCTCTGCAATTTATTGTTTTCCGTTTAGACCGCCCAATTCTTCCGTCAATTTTTCCTTCAAATCAATTATTCTTTCGTATGACAAACATTTATGTCCTTGAATATCAAATTGTAAATCTTTGATATCTTTTGCAAGGAGAATAGTTGGCTTACTTTTTCCCCATGCATATCCGACTTCTAAATACACATTAGGGTTCGCTCCGCTAAGTTCGGCAATTAAACACTTTGCTTTCTCAATTTTATCCAAAATTCTTGCAAGTATTTCTCCTGTAAATGAATCTTCATCAATTCTCTCACACAATAACCCATTCTCATGTGCCGCTCCTTGTATGCCAAAGTAAAATATATCGTCAAACTCCTTATTGAAAGGTATAGCGACAAATACGAATGGTTTTTCTTCTACTTTCATTTCGACAAGTGAAGATTTAGCATGTATTTCAGTATTAGAATTTGTTGCTGTCATAATAGCGCATTTCCATTCAGTTGAGGTTTTTGTCGAAAAATTAAAATCATAGGCAAGTTCGGCGGTGTACCTTTTCAATCTTTCGAAACGGTCTTTGTCTTTTTCTACGATAAAAATTTTTTCAACTTTATCGCCTATTAACCCTTCATCCAAAGCATTCTTTATTCCTCTAAGTTGTGATTGAAATGCTTCTGCCTCATCTAGACCATACCCAACTCCATGAATTGTAAAAGCAACTGAACGAGTCAATCTCAATGATTTTGTTATTCTATCTAGTGCTTTTTTTGCAAAATCACTTATTTCTGCGTATCGAAATGTCCATAACTCAGGAACACCGAGAAACAAAACATGCTTACATTCCATGTACCCAGTAGGCTCAATTATCCGGTATTGACCCATGTCTGGCTGCATTTCGGAAATATTAATGCCTTTTTTATCTGCCAAAAGCTTTGAAACAAATTTGTCTGCTCCGTAAAATTGTTGTGCATATTTTAAGACTAAAACATCGCATGGAAAGCTGGTCACATCTGCATTTACAAGTTCAAAAGCTATTTCTTTGGTGTTGTTTTTAATTTGAGATTTTTCTATTAATATTTTTTTTAATCCTTTTACAACCTCCAAAAATGCACTATCCATATCTGAATATTCCTTTATTGGTTTTGCATCTTTGGGCAATCCTTGTAAGATTCCAAATGGGGCATCATGCCAATCACATGGTCTTAAAATAATTGGCACAACAATTGAAGCCCCTTGCTCATGCTGTTTCATTGCTTTCTGCACTTCAATATCATAGCAATAGTCCGATGCAAGGAAATCAGAACTGACTAATAGTACTATAATGTCCGAGGCTTCAAGTTCAGTACTGATTTCTTTACCCCACTCTTGGCCGGGCAGTATTTTTCTGTCAGTCCAAGTCTGAATTAGTCCGTTTCTCTTGAGCATTATCAAATGCTTCTCAAGTTCGTCTCGGTAATGTTCGTCTTTGTGAGAATAAGAAATAAATACTTTTGATTCAGGCATTATTTATTTTGATTTTATTGTTTTTCATCACCGGTCATCCGCCTACCTGCGAAGGTCTGGATTTTTATCACAAAGTCAATATGGCCACGAACCGCCTTAGGTGGTGACAAGGTGACGGCTCGGGAGCACCCCTGTGGGTGACAAGGTGACGGCTCGGGAACGCCCCTGTGGGTGACAAGGTGACGGCTCGGGAACGCCCCTGTGGGTAACGAGGTGACGGCTACGAACCGCCTTAGGTGGTGACGAGGTGACGGCACTGGAGCGCCCCTGTGGGTGACGGCTACGGCCCGCCTCAGGTGGTGACGGCTCAGGTATTTTTTTAATTTCAACAATAATGTAAAATATTTTTATCAAATTTTGTTATTTTTGTAAATAATAAATTCTCTTATGCCACGAATTAAGCCAGTTTTATTACCCAAAACCATGAAAATATTGTCCGAATTGGGCGAAAACATTAAGCTGGCCCGGTTGCGGAGAAAACTCAGCACAACGCAAGTCGCCGAAAGGGCGGGCATCAGTCGGCCCACCCTGACGGCTATTGAGAAAGGCGCCGGCAGTTCGAGTATCAGCGCTTACCTGCAAGTGCTGGCCGTATTGGGACTGGAACAAGATCTCCTGCTCGTGGCCAAAGACGATGTACTCGGTCGGAAATTGCAGGACGCGCAGTTGATTACCAAAGAACGGGCGCCGAAACGGAAATCCAAGCCATAATGGAAAAGACAACCAGAAGAGAAATAAGCGTATATGCAGACTGGCAGGGTATGAAAACGCCCACCGCCATGGGCACTTTGCGTTCTGAACTCCTGCGGGGAAAAGAGATCTTCTCCTTTGAATACGACAATGCCTGGCTGCAATCGGAGTATGCCCAGGTACTCGACCCCGATTTGCAGCTTTTTTCAGGATTGCATTACCTCAACGATAGCGAAAAGTACAATTTCGGGTTGTTCCTCGATTCTTCTCCGGATCGCTGGGGGCGCGTGTTGATGCGCCGGCGGGAGGCAGCCCTGGCCAAGGCAGAGCAAAGGCAAGAACAAACATTGTTTGAATCGGACTATCTACTGGGCGTTTGCGATGAATACAGGATCGGCGCGCTAAGATTCAATCTGGATAACAACGGGCCATTTTTACCCCCCTGGACTTCCATACGCGAACTGGAGGAAATCAGTCTGAAACTTGAAGCGGATAATGCCCCGGAGCATCCGCAATATCTGGATTGGCTGAACAAATTAATAGCGCCCGGATCGTCATTAGGCGGCGCGCGCCCTAAAGCCAGCGTATTGGATCGCCATAATCACCTGTGGATAGCCAAGTTTCCCAGCGGCAGCGATCAAATGAATGTGGGAGGCTGGGAAATGGTAACCTGTGAGCTGGCCAAATCAGCTGGCATTAAGATGGCGGAATCGCAGGCTAAAAAATTCTCCAGCAAGCGCCATACTTTTCTCAGCAAGCGATTCGACCGCACGGCAATGGGAGAGCGCCTGCATTTTGCTTCCGCCATGACTATGCTGGGCTACACCGATGGCCACAGCTACAAAGACGGCGCCAGTTACCTGGAACTGGTCGAATTTATTACACATCATGGCGCAAACGTAACAGCCGATCTGGAAGAACTATGGCGCCGTATCGTCTTTTATATCTGCGTATCGAATGTGGACGATCACCTGCGCAACCACGGCTTTCTGCTCACCCCCAGCGGATGGGTATTGTCGCCCGCTTTTGATATCAATCCCATAGAAACCGGTACCGGCCTCAGCCTGAATATTTCGGAAAGCGACAATACACTGAACCTCGACCTCGCTATGGAAGTACGCGCCTATTTCCGGTTGAGCGCCGAAAAAGCGGCAGCCATCATCGCACAAGTCAAAAACAGTGTGCAAAATTGGAGGGCGGTGGCCCAAAAGTACGGCATATCAAAGGCCGAGCAGGATGAAAAGGCGAGGGCTTTTTTGTGGGCTAAGGGGTAACTTGGGTGGTGACGAGGTGACGGCTCGGGAGCGCCCCTGTGGGTGACGAGGTGACGGCTCGGGAACGCCCCTGGTGGTGACGACTGAGGAACGCCCCGGGGGGTGACGAATTATCCTTCCCATCCTTCCAACATCCCCGCTATCCTAGTTGAAATCGGTACCGGGAAGGAATTCAGTTAGTGACGGCTACGAAACGCCGGGAGGATGAGGTGTGGAATAAAATCAGTGTTTAGATATTATGCGGGTCTATGACCGGCAGCTCGAGAATTGCTTTAAAGTCTGCGGTGTTACGGGTAATAAGCGTACAGCGGTTTACTAAAGCGGTAGCTGCAATGATGGCGTCCGGCAGCTTTATTTTATGTTGTTTGCGGAGTTCAATCGTTTTTTCGGTTACTTCTTCTGACAAGCCAAAAACGATTGCATCGTCAAAAAAACCAGCAAGTAACCTGTGGGATGCTGAAGAAGCAGAAAATCCTAAAACCTCAATTTTTGTAATAACTGACACAAAGGGAATTTGGTCAACCACTTCGTTAAGAAACGACATGCCGCTAACTGGTAACTTCCCCATCAAGTAGTCAATGACCGCATTACTATCAATTATATAGGCCGTTCCCATTCCTCCCTGCTTTGGTTTATATACTGCAACAATTGCTCACCCACATCAGCGGGGAGCCTACCCGCGTATTTGTCGGATAGTTTTTGGCCCGGGTATATATTTTTTTTTAAAATATTGATCAGGTCGAGTTCTTCCAGAACTGATAGCAGTTGTAAGGCTTTGGGGTGGTTGACTTGAATTACGAGCGTATTTGCAGTACTGGAAACCGTAGCGGGGCCGCTTACCAGGTAGTCTACTGTTGATTCAAGCGCTTTAGCGATATTGACCACTACTTGTGCATTGGGCATTGTTTCGTTTCGCTCATAGCGGGAAATTTGCGTGTAATGCACATCAATGAGTTCCGCCAATTCTGTTTGGGAAAGCCCTTTTCTTTTGCGCAGTGTTTTTAATCGTTCCGCGAAGCTCATGTTTTTAATTATTTACTGCAAGTATACATATTAATATGCAAACTTGCAAATTTATTGTCAACTTAAAACAAGCAAAAATTCCCCATAACTTCTGAACTTTGCCCTTCCAAAAAAAACAAACCATGCCGCCACCCAGCATACCAAAGGGCACACGCGATTTTACGCCGGAACAAGTCAACCGGCGCAACTATATCTTCGACACCATCCGCAAGGTCTTCGTTGCCTTCGGCTATCAGCCCATTGAAACGCCCGCCATGGAAAACCTGTCGACCCTCACCGGTAAATACGGCGACGAGGGCGACAAGCTGTTGTTCAAAATCCTGAACAACGGCGACTTCCTCGATAAAGCCGACGCAGACGCCCTGGCCGCCCGCGATTCCTCCCGCCTGGCGCCCAGCATCGCTAAACGCGGCCTGCGCTACGACCTTACGGTGCCCTTTGCCCGCTTTGTGGTGATGTACCAGCACGAAATTACCTTCCCTTTCAAACGATATCAGATTCAACCGGTATGGCGCGCCGACAGGCCCCAGAAAGGCCGCTACCAGGAGTTTTACCAGTGCGACGTAGACGTGGTGGGCAGCGATAGCCTCTATTACGAGGCCGAACTGGTGCAGATTTACGACAGCATCTTCCACAAGCTGGGATTACCCGTAGCCATCAAGCTCAACAATCGCAAAGTCCTCTCCGGCATCGCCGAAGTCGCCGGCATCGCCGACCGCTTTGTGGAGATGACGGTGGCCATCGATAAACTCGACAAGATCGGCATCGAAGGCGTGCGCAACGAGATGCTCGGACGCGGCATCGACGCCGCATCGGTAGCTATCATAGAAGACATCCTCCAGATCAGCACCCTCGACGCCCTGAAAACCCGCCTCGCAGCCAGCGAAACCGGCGCCAAGGGCGTCGAAGAACTCGAAACGGTATTCGACTACCTGGGCCTGGCCCCAGTGCACAACGAAGTGCGCTTCGACGTGACCCTCGCCCGCGGACTCAGCTATTACACCGGCTGTATCTTTGAAGTGGCCGCCAAAGGCGCCCAGATGGGCAGCATCGGCGGCGGCGGCCGCTACGACAACCTCACCGGCGTTTTCGGCCTCAAGGGCGTGTCGGGAGTGGGCGTCTCTTTCGGCGCCGAGCGCATCTACGATGTGATGCTCGAACTGGGCCTTTTCCCCGATGACGCCGCCGCCGGACTGCAAGTCCTCTTTGTGGCTTTCGACGAGGCCACGCACCGCTATGCCTTCCAGGCCCTCAGTCAGCTCCGCGCCGCCGGCATCAACGCCGACCTTTACCCCAAACCGGTCAAGCTGGCCAAGCAGATGGAGTACGCTAATAAGCGGAATGTGCCGTATGTGGTGGTGGTGGGGAGTGAGGAGATGGCCAACGGGCAGTATACGCTGAAGAACATGCAGAGCGGGGAGCAGAAGCGGGTGGGTATGTCGGAATTACTGAGATTGAGGGAGAGAGGGTGAGAGGGAGGGAGGGAGAGATTTGAGACTTTGTGACTTTGGGACCGTGCGACTATACGACCAAGCCAAGAGGTAATCTTCCCGAGGCACGAGGGAAGGCGACACCTCAACCTGTGCTATTCAATTGACAGTGAGCGTATTCCTGCTATTTTACCAGAAATTTCTCCAGCCTGGCCTTTTTACTGCGGTACTGCGATATATTCCCGTTGATCGGTATTTTTATGGATGCAGTACCTAACCCAATGACACAGCCTACCAGGGAGCCCCCAAAGGCCGATGCAAAAGGTGCTAAGCCCGAGAAATCGGGAAACGACATGCCAATATCGTTTACTCCCCCACTTCCTCCACCTGAGTCACCCCTGTCGGATTTGCTGGCAATGGCTAAGCCGATTATAAAACCGACTGCAGCGCCTGTCCCTGCGCCAATTGATACCGCTTTACCATTCCAGTACTTTATAGCCTTAATGTTCTCGATAGGTATTCTCGTAAGCTGGTCTGTCGATGGGTTTGTAAGTAAAACGTTATCCAATAGTATGACGCTATCCTCCAATTCATATAGGTACATCCTCCGCGGCTCTTCTCGTTTGTTCAAAGGAACAACCTCAACTTTCACAGGTTTTGTTGTTTGCTGGGCATATACGGCTACAGGAGCAACCAATCCCAGCATCAGGACCAGTAATAAAATATTGGGTTTCATTTTGGTAGGGTTTTATGTTATTTTTTAAAATTCCATCTCACATATTGCGTTCGATTCACCACTGCTGCTTCACCAGGTATTTTTTTAATTCTGTTTTTTTGTTGTGAAAATGTATTAAATCCCTATTGATAGGTATTTTAATCCTTGCAGAACCTGCAAGACTACCCAATCCTGTACCGGCTACACCCAAAATAAGTCCATAACCAAGGACATTTTCAAATGTAGTGTGTTCTATGGTTTCACAATATTCACCAAACAATCCTTGGGAGCAGCTCTTTCTACTTGTATCACCCATAGCAAACCCACTTATTACTCCAATTACGGTACCCACCGATGCGCCAATAATAACCCCTTTTAATATGGCGTTTTTCTTTCTAAATTCCAGATATTCAATGTCTTCTACGGGTATTTTCATGAGCTGATCAACCGATGGATTTGATAGAAACTCGTGTTGGAACAATATGGCAGAATCCTCCAATTGGTAGAGATATCCATAACCCTGGGTTCCCTGTTGATGGGATTTGACAATTGTCAAATATTGTTGCTTAGATTGTTTGAATTGCTGGGCCTGGGCGCCCACTCGAACTCCAACACCCAGCATCAGGACGAGCAATAAGACATGCGGTTTCATTTTGGTTGGGTTTTGTATAAACAATAATCAATTCACTAATAATCAGCTTATAATTTAAGTTTTTTTGCGAAATTCTCCAAAAATATTTTTCTAGAAAAAACCACAAAATCACATCATCAGCAATCTCCCCACATCGCGCCAACTGAGCACCTCCGCTTCAGTTTGTGAAAAACTATCTGTTCCTCCATAAATCAGATAGGCATTTTGGAGGTCCTGTCCGGTAATTTTTTTCAAATAGGACAGATTATCGAAAAAAGAGCGATTTAGCGTAGTTCCCGACTTTACTTCTGCAATGTGCAGTTCATTATTTCTTTCCCACATCAAATCCACTTCATGGCCGTTGCTTTCGTGCCAGTAGTAAAAGTCGATTAACAGGCCGTTGTGATGAGATTGTTTGCGTAGTTCGGCTACCACCATATCTTCAAATAAATTGCCGCGAGCAAAATGGGCTTGCAGATCAGAGACCTGTCTGATTCCTAAAAGATAGGCCGCTAACCCCACATCGTAAAAATACAGCTTGTGTGCTTTGGTTAACCGCTTGCGGAAGTTTTTGAAATAAGGCGGTAGCGTAAAAATAATATGGCTCGCCTCCAGAATACCCAACCAGGCTTTAGCTGTAGATGGAGAGACGCCCGCATCGGTGGCAAGCGCCTGGTAATTGAGCGGTTGGCCTATCCTTCCTGCACAAAGCTGTACAAAAGTGCGAAATACTATCAAATTCTGGACGGCTTGCAATTGCCTGATATCGCGCTGCACATACGTCTCAATATAGTTGGCAAAAAAATCAGGCGGATTAAGCGGCCGGTCGTATAACGGGGGATAAAACCCCTTAAATACAGCTTCTTCCAGGCTTGTGGACAACATATCTACCGCTTCCACCTCGGCCATTGAAAAAGGAAAAAGACTGAACAATGCTACCCTGCCCGCCAGACTTTGCGTGATGCTGTTCATCAACAAGTAATTTTGTGAGCCCGACAGGATGTATTGTCCCATGATCCGGTCGTTATCCACTTTTCCTTGCAGGTAGTTAAACAAGTGCGGTACGCGCTGCGCTTCGTCAAATATGGCGTATCGGTCGAATCGCTCCAGGAAAAGCCGAGGGTCATTTAATGCCAAATCGTAATAGTCGGGATTCTCCAGAGATACGTATTGGTAGTCAGGAAACATACGCTTCAACATGGTCGTTTTTCCTGATTGCCGTGGACCAGTGACAGATAAAACCGGAAATGACGCGCTTAGCTCTCTTATTCGCTTTTCTATTGACCTGGGGATGAACATATTGCATTGTTTTATGCAAATGTATAATCAAAAAATGGATTTGCATAAATTTTTACGTCAATAATCAGCAACTCACTTCGTTCGCATCAGCACATCACTCATTATCTCCCCCACACTCTCATACCGCGCCCAGGCCTGCGGCTGCGTAGCCCGAAAAATGATGTCGCTTACCCCTGCCGGAATACCCGGCGTGTATTTGGAAAGGGTTTGGTAAATATCCCGCGGTGATGCAAACCCGGCGTAGGTCGAAAACCGGTGCGGATGCAGCATTTCAAACAACAAAATGCCGAGCTGGTAAATGTCGGTTTTTTTGTTGACGAGACCCTGCTCGGCCTGCTCAATGGGCATATAACCCCTGGTGCCGAAGATGTTTTGCTTGATGATGGTCTGGTAAACGTACATCGTCTGACCGGGCGGAGTAGGCCCCTGCATTACAATTGTTGCATTGGGGTCGGTAGGCGGCGGCGACGCATACTGGGTACGTGGCGACAACATCGTTTTTTTGTCGAATTGGGCCTCTAATTGAAATCCCTTTAAATAGCTCACATCAAAATACAGGAAGTCGAGGATGACGGGTTCGTAAGTCGAGGTAAGGATGATATTAGAAGGTTTAATGTCTCCATGTACGACGCCCTGCACCAACTGCCCGTCGGCGTTGTAAAATTCGAGGCGGTGGGCAAAATCGATGGCGTCGACTATTTTTTTATAAATGTCAATTAGCTGTTGTACGTTTTCGGCGGTGAGTTTGTATTTTGAAAACTCGTCGATGCGGCTGCCCTGGATGTAGTCCATGGCGATGACGAGCCGCTGGGAGCCTTCTATCTGTTCGCTGCTGATGTGGTAGGTGTGTACGATATTCGGATGCTGTAATTGCGGAATGATGGTGTTGCCCTCTACCAGCATTTTCCGGAATTCGTCGGAGAAGTAGTTGATTCCGTGCGATATTTTGAGGGCTACCCGGTGGCCGGTGACGCTGTGCGCCGCTTCGTATACCGCGCCAAAGCCCCCCGAAGCAATATAGCGTTCGATGCGGTAGCCCTGCACGACCTGTCCGACGATGTTGCTTTTGATGTATTCCGGCACCTGGCCAAATACCGTGGGATAAGCTATCGTGCGGTTGTCGGGGTTGATGAGCACGGTGGGGGCGTTTTCGATGCTCATCGGGGGCGCCCCTGGCAATTTAGGCTCGGGAGCCTTGTAGGTATGGATAATCGATATAAGCGACTCGGCGATAGCGCTGTAGGGCTTGTCGGGGGTTTCCCACTGCGGACTGCTCAACGGAAGTTCCTTATCCGGTAGCATATTCATCCAGCTGATCTTGGTGAATTGCCAGGGGCAATAGCGCGTCAGTACTGGCACAACAAGTAAGGCCTTTTCTTTGTGCAGCTTGAGGATGAGGTCGAGTTGGTCTTTATAATAAAAATCAGAAGCTATAAAATCCGCGCTGATGAGCAGGATGACGATGTCGGAGTCCGATATTTTTCCGGTGATGACGTCTTGTATGTTTTCGCCGAGCTCTACGAGGTCGCTGTGCCACAGCTGGTCTATGAGATGCAGGTGTTTCAGTACGGCCAGGTGTTTTTCCAGCCGTTCGAAAAAGTCTTTGTCTTCTTTTGTGTAAATAATATTCAGCTTCATTTGCGACTTTGCGACTTTGACCCTTCGATTGATACCAAGACTTAGTGGTACTTCGTGTCCTTTGTGCCTTTGTGGTGAAGAATCGGGGCAAAGCGCCATTTTTTTAAACACAAAGACTCAAAAACCACACAAAGGCACAAAAACTTAATCTTCAGCGAACCTAAGGACATTGCGACTGGCATTGACAAATTTTTATAAAGTCATGGACTCAATGTCGATTAGTCCTCCAACAAATTTATTGAAAAAATCGAGTGCTTGCGCCAAATTTTGCAACGCGTGTGCGCTAAGCCCATCGCCGAGTTGCCATTGCTCGCCCTTGATGAGCAAACAATAGGCATTGGGAGCGGCGTCAAACAACTCATTACAGAGGTGCACCACGGCGGGTGGCTCCAGGCGGTGCGATGTATAGGTGGGTTGCGGTTTGCCTTCGCAGGGCGCCCACTGGAAGGGCGTGTCGCCGTTTTGCCATGCATCTACGAATACCACCTGCCCGGCACGGCTGATGAGTTCGGCGTCTTCTACCTGGAGTTGGTAGCGATAGAGGATCTCGCCGTCGAAGCGACCTCCTTCGGCTATGGCGTCGGCGAAAGCCCAGCCGAGGCCGTCATCGCCGCGGGCGGAGTTGCCCACGGCGATGAGGAGACGATCAGGAGCGGAGGCGTTCATCGATCAGGATTCCATTTGCATCAAATAATGATACTTGCAGCGGCATCTGTCCCACGGCGTGGGTGGCGCAGCTCAGACAAGGGTCGTAGGCCCTGATGGCCACTTCCACCTGGTTGAGCATGGCGTCGGTGATGGTCGGATGTCCGCCCATAGACTGGCGGGCGACTTCGCGCACGGCCCGGTTCATGGCTTCGTTGTTGTGCGTAGTGGACACGATGAGGTTGCAACGGGTGAGCTTGCCCCGCTCGTTGGCTTCGTAGTGGTGAATGAGGGTACCCCGCGGCGCTTCTACTACGCCGATGCCTTCGGAGCGCCGTTGCCCCGTGCGCACCAGGTCGCTGCCCAATATGTCGGGGTCGTGGAGCAGGTCGCGCACGATCTCGGCACAGTGCAGCAATTCGATGAGGCGGGCCCAGTGGTAAAACATGGTGCGGTTGTTGGGCATAACACCGCTGTACGCTTTAAAATCCTGCCGCTCTTTTTCGGCCAGCGGCGTTGTGATGTAATCGCATACGTTGATGCGGGCCAATGGGCCTACGCGGTTCCAACCCTTGTCGCGACCCAGGTGGGTGAGGTAGGGGAATTTGAGGTAGGTCCAGCGCTCTACGCCTTCTGAGAAGTAGCGGCGGTAGTATTCGTCGGGCGCGTCTTTGAGGGTGATGTTACCTTGTGCGTCAATAGCCCGCAGCCGGCCGTGGTAGAGTTCGAGTGCGCCGTCGGCATTCACCAGGCCCATGTGCCCAGAGGGGTAGGCGGCAAATACGTCGAGCCAGCCGGCGTTTTGTTCGTGATAATTTTTAATAAAAGCCAACACCTCCAGCGACCATTCGATCATCTGGTCTACCGAGGGCAACTCCTGCCCGTCCAGGAAGTAATCGCGTTCTTCGGCCGTCATTGACTTGTACACGCCGCCGGGCACCGCAGCGATGCCGTGGATGCGTTTGCCGGCGATCACTCGGATGATCTCCTGGCCGAATTTGCGCATCAGGATGCCCTTGCGGGCCAGTTCTTTATTGGCGATAGCTAAAGCTGCCACGTTGCGTTGTTCAACCGGCGCATCGAGGCCGAAGAGCAGGTCGGGCGCCGCCAGGTAGAAAAAGTGGAGCGCGTGCGATTGGAATATCTGGCCGTAGTGCAACAGCCGCCTGATCTTGTCGGCGGTAGGCGATAAGTCCTCGGGGTCGAGGCCTTCCAAGCGGTCTACGGCTTTGGCGGCGGCCAGGTGGTGACTCACCGGGCAAATGCCGCAGAGGCGTTGTACCAGCGCGGGCACTTCCCAGTAGGGGTGGCCTTGTATAAAGCGTTCAAAGCCGCGAAATTCGACGATATGGAACCTGGCCTCGCTCACCTCGTTGTGATCGTCGAGGTGCACGGTTACGCGGCCGTGGCCTTCTACCCGGGTCACCGGGTCTATGATGATTTTCTTTCCCACGGTTAGTCGTATTTAAATTCCGATTTGATGATAG
>JAEUUQ010000221.1 GCA_016787505.1 Saprospiraceae bacterium
TTGTAGGCGGCATGGCCGATATACAGGTGGCAATCCTGTACCACCGCACTCCACCAGTTGAGGAGAGTGGCGTGGTCGGCGGGCGAATAACCAATATTCCAGTAAATCTGGGGGATCACGTAGTCAATCCAGCCGTTGCGAATCCATTTCAGCACATCGGCGTAGAGGTCGTCGTAGCAAGTTACGCCGGCACGAGTATCGGAGCCGAATTGAGGATCTTTGTCTTTGTTGCGCCAGACGCCGAAGGGGCTGACGCCAAATTTGACGTGTGGTTTGGAGGCTTTAATTCGCCGGCTCACCGTTTCGATCAGCGCATCGATATTGCTGCGCCGCCAGTCCTCAATAGTTCGGAAGCCCAACCCAAAAAATCGATAGTCGGAGCTGTCGGCCAGTATGGCATTTTTTTCGGGGTAGGGATAAAAATAGTCGTCGAAATGAATGGCGTCCACATCGTAGTTGTCGACCACTTCTGCTACCACGTCAGAAATATGTTGTCGCACTTCGGGGATAGCGGGATTAAAATAAAACCGGTTGCCGTAGCGCACCATCCAGTCGCGATGCAGCCTGAAGGCGTGTACGGGCGAAAGGCTGAGCGTGTCGAGGTCGGCCGTGGCGCGGTAGGGGTTGAGCCAGGCGTGGAATTCCATACCGCGCAGGTGGGTTTCTTCTACCATAAATTGCAAGGGGTCGAATTCGGGGTAGGGAGCCCGGCCTTGGGCGCCGGTGAGGTATTTTGACCAGGGTACTTGTTTGGAGGCATAGAGGGCATCGGCGGCGGGGCGCATCTGCACGATTACCGCATTAAAGCCCAACTTCTTATATTGGTCGATCAGGTTTTTGAATTCTTCCTTGAGCGCAACGCGTTCAGAGGAGGGTCGTTTGGGATAATCCAGATTGGCAATCGAAGAAATCCATACGGCCCGGAATTCGCGTTTTACAGGCACAATAGCCTGTTGAGCGGTGGCGGGATGGCTGAGCAGGCATAATAAAACGGCTGCGTAGCATAGGTTTAGGCGTTGTGTTCTCATACATAAACATCTTCTGCACGCCAAATTAACTAAAGTTGCGCATCGGCGAAACCTTATGCCCCGCATTCTTCCAACAACCAGTACCTGTTGATCACATTTTCGGTGGTTTCAATCTTGTGCGACAAGGCATCCAGCTTTTCTTTCAGCGACTTTTTCGAAAAGGTAGAGGAGTTGTGCTTGAGCAAGGCCAGCTTTTTTGCGAAACGCAAGAAATTGGAGTACCCCCGCTTTTCATTGGTTGTCATTTTGCGGTTGCGGATCACATAAATCCGGAAAGTTTCAATAAGCGACAACAACGCCTCTGTATCGCGCATGGCGTAATAAGTGCGCAACTGCAAGAACGTCGTGTTGAGGTGGTATTTTACATCGGTAAACTGCACGTGCAACAGGGCCGACAAGACATCGCTGAACATCTTTTTGTTGTAGTACAAATGCGCCAGGTTGTAATTATAGGCGTTTTCGCGGCGGTGAGCCGGCAATTTGTCTTTGTATTCCTGGATGAAATTTTCAGTCCACTCAAATTCTTTGATGCTACAGCCCAGGGACGTGATATTTTTGTAATTCCACTCCGATAAAATGCCGTTATCCAGAATGAGCCCTGTTTTGAGGCCCTGCTTATAAAGATGGAATAATTCCCACTGGTAGGTGCTGTCGCCCAGGTTGATGCGCCGGATACAGTAATTATTGGCAAAGGCGTAAAGGTCGCCTTGTTCTTTTACCGACAGGGTATTCATGCCGGAAGCCAAAATTTCTTTGAGTATGGTATAATGCGCCGGATTATTTTCCTCGCGAAGGCTCATCAGGATAGTATAATACAATACGATAGTGGCGTCTGATTCAAATGCCTGCCAGTTTTGTTTGAGATAGTCGAGCAGGGGTTCGAGGAAGCCAAAGTCGTAGTGGGTATTCATCACCATCATATTGGCGGTGAGGTGGCAGCAGTTTTTTAGTTTTTCGGCGATGTAAAAACGGTCGAGATGGTCAAACATGCGCTGGAAAAGTTCCGGCTTGGAGCGGTCTTCGTATTGTCCGCCATAGTATGCCAGCAAATAATTCAACCGGTAATTGGCCAGGTAATAGTCGCTGTTGTGGTGGGGATGGCGCGTCATGGTTTTTTCCATCTGCTTGCCCCTATTTTTGAGCAGGTCGAACTGATTGTTCTCGTAGGCGGCCTCAAGCGTGAGCAAGTCTTCCTGGAAATCCTGGTTTTCAAAAAACTGATAAGACAAAAAACGGTGGTATAGTTTTTTGAGGTAAGACATCACATTGTAGAGCTGTTGCTCGTCGAAGGGGTCTTTGGGAAAAATGCGCTTGTACACTTTGTGTTTGTCGAGCCTGCTGCCATTGCCGTTTGCGGAGTGGATGCACTCCAGGATAACCTCCAACAATTCAGAGGTGGGCTGGTGCTGGTTAAAAAAAGGCGACAGGACAAACAGGCGAAAACGCTCCCTGTCTTTGGGCGATAACTCCTCGATATGCCGTACCAAACGACTTTCTTGCATGTGCGCGCGATGTTTAGAAACGTCTATAATACAGAAAACGAAAGCCTCTCAAAGCTTATTTTGTTAAAAACCAATAAGTTGTCGTTTTTTGGTATGTGTGTTTTGAGTCAGCAAGTTATAAAATTGTACTTATCTTGAAAAGTTTTTTGGTCGACTTTTGTACTGTTGCTCACAATGAAACACTATTTATTACGACTCGCTACTAGCAATTTATAATTCCTTATTACGACCGCTACTAACAAATTTGATCCCAGTCCACAAGCGGCCAACTTCAAATTGGCCGCCCTTTTTCCGGGCAACCGGAGGAATTATAATCTCATGAGTGCAAGTAGAAAGGGTATCGCAGCTAATGTTGTGGTACCCTTTTTTTTTAAATAGATGCACAAAATCTTTATACGTACTTTTCAACCAAAGGTTTCCCATCTCGATAATTATTTTTTGTAAATGTTTAGTAGGGTTTAGTGCCTTCGGCAGTTTAGTAGGGTTTAGTGCCTTCGGCAGTTTAGTAGAGTTTAGTTATTTTACCCTACTAAACCCTACTAAACAGTCAATATTTTTTAAGCCGCATTTAGACGCTTAAGTTATGACTTTCGTCGATGTATTACAGCCGATAATCAAGCAAGTGAAAAATTGGGACAGGTACAGGCAACCTATGGTGCGGGCAATTCGTTCTTAAAGAAATGTAAAGAAAATTACTGCTAATGGCAAATCATATTTTAGTCGAAACAGCACCCCCTATGGTCAGTACGGAAGAGCGTATCATCGACCTGATTAGTTGGCGACTCAACGTGCCCATATCCAGAATCAACCCTTATACCCGCTTGGGCGACGATCTGCTCCTCGATGCAGTAGACCGCTTATTGCTCATCGCCGAGATGGAGAGCAGGTTCAATATCTATTTATCTCCCGAAGAGGTAGATACGATAGATACGATTCACGATGCCAGTTCGCTATTCCAGAAATACGAGCCTCATCCCGTAGCCTAATTTGCAGGAATGATAGCCAAATATTATTATTTTTGGCTTTCAGGTAATGCTACCGGATTATGGCCAACGATATCAGACCACAGCTTCTCCAAAAGATTGCCAGTCAATTGGA
>JAEUUQ010000229.1 GCA_016787505.1 Saprospiraceae bacterium
TTTCACACATTTAATTAACTAACCTTTTCTGCCTTTTTTTACTATTTACCCCTTTTTTCTTTTGGACATTATATAGACGTAGCTCTTGGGCGATTACCGTCCAAAGTCCAGGACTATTGGACTTTGGGACTATCAACGGGCCCGCGAACGTCCAACAGTCCAATAGTCTGATAGTCTCTAAAAAGAACGCGGCAACCCCAAAAAGGAACACCTTACCCCAAAAAGATCACCTCCGTAGCCCCATAGCCGTAGCGGGGGTGGAATTCATTCCTGAAGGTATCCACTTCGGGGAGGCGGAGCAGGCGGGTAGCGATGGCGTCGCGCAGACGGCCTTTACCCACACCGTGGATCACAAAAACGCGTTTGATGCCCAGGCGCAGGGCTTTGTCGATATACGCGTCGAAATGGCGCAGTTGGATGTGCAGGATTTCGGAGTTGCTCAACTTCCGGGGGTTCTCCACCAGTTGCTCGATATGGAGGTCGAGTTCGGGGATGAACTCGGCTAATTCTTTGACTTCGTGGGGGTCTACCAGGCTTCCCGAGTCGTCGTTGAATACCGGTTTTGCTTTGCGTTTGGTGTAGGCGCGCAGGTCTTCTTCTTCCATCTGCCGGGTAACGGCGTCTTTTAAATTTTCGATCGCGCGGAACAAATGCACGGGTTTGTTGAGCAGGGGGGCTGTGACGAGGCGTTTAAAAAATTGTTTTGGCTTGATCTTTAGGTTTTTGTGCAAACGCGGACCGGTGCCGTCGGTGAGGATACGCCAGCACTGCAGGTCTACTTCGGGAGAATCGTTGAGGTCGTCAAATTGAAGTTCGCCGACCAGGTAGGTCGACATGCCGTTGAGTTTGCCGTTGTGCTGGTATTTGAGATGGTTATTGAGCGACAAGCCGTAGGAAAAAAGCACGTCGAAATTCGTATCATTAATCAAATAAATAAGATACTTCTCGGCATTGGCGTCGCTTTTGATTACGGGGTCGAAGGCCACCTGGATTCCCGCACCTTTAATGATCGTATATTGGGTCTCAGCAGCCTGGCGTTCGGGAGCCGTAGGCGCGGGCGCGGAAGCCGGCTTTTCCTGCTTGCCGGGCACTATTTTGGCTTTCACCGTAGGAAATGCCTCGTCGGCGCGCACCAGGTCGTCCAAAAAAGCTGGAATTTCGAAATTATCGTCGAGCAACACGTTCACCATGCCGTCGCCGAGCAGCGCGGTCACCACCCCTTCGTCGTTGGAGTGAATAAATCGCACACGAGTACCAATTGCAAACAGCATGATAAAACGATTAATTTTGCGTCAAGAACAAAGATACATCAACCAAAGTTTACAAACGACATGAACTTGCGTTGGCAAATAGCTCAATGGGGAGAATTGCGCTGGTGGCGGGCCTACCTGGGCAAAACCGACCACGATGCGTATCTGCAGCGCAAGCGGGCGTATTGGCAAAGCGTGCTGGCCACCGCCGGCGTGTCGCCGTCGCCGGGAAGCGTGATACTCGACGCGGGCTGCGGTCCCGCCGGTATTTTCATCGCCCTCGACCAATGCCAGGTGGACGCCCTCGACCCGCTACTAGATCAATACCGCCGGCATTTCGATTTTGTTGATCCCGAACGCTATCCCTACGTCCGTTTTTCAGCCCAGCCGCTCGAAGCCCTGGACGAAGAAAAAGCCTACGACTACGTCTTTTGCCTCAATGTCATCAACCACGTCGACAAGCTGCCCGAGGCGCTTCACCGCCTCGCCGCCGCCCTGGCGCCAGGCGGCACACTTGTGCTCAGCGTTGACGTGCACCGCCGCCCCTGGCTCAAATACGTGTTTCGCCTGTTCCAGGCCGATCTCCTGCATCCCCATCAACACGATAACGCCGATTACGAGACCATGTTAGCCGGCGAGGGACTGCATATCCGCTCCTCTTATCTTCTCAAAAAAGGCCGGCTGTTTAATTATGTATTGTTTGTAGCCACCCTGTGAAGGACTGTACGACTGTAGGACTGTACGACTATATGATCATTGTTCGTAAAGTCCTACAGTCGTACAGTCGTAAAGTCGCAAAGTCTCTCCCCTATCCCTCCCCATCCTCCGTCTCCTCAATAAACAGCGGCCTGTTGATACTTTCCTCCAGTGAAATAAACGTCTCGGTGCGCTGTATGCCGGCAATCTTCTGGATCTTGTCGTGTAACACATCTCTGAGGTGATCGGTATCCCGGCAGATTATGGTGGCAAAAATATTGTACAAACCCGTCGTATAATGTGCCGCCACGATTTCGGGGATCTTTTGAAGCTCACTTGACACATCGTCGTACAACGAACTTTTGTCGAGATATATACCCAAAAAAGCGCATATATCGTACCCCAGCTTGCCGTGGTCGATATCCAGGCTATAGCCCTTCACGATGCCCGCATCCTCCAGCTTTTTCATGCGCACATGGATTGTGCCGCCGGAAACAAACAACTGCTGGGCTATCTCCGTATACGCCTTTTTGGCGTTTTGCATCAGAATGGATAAAATTTGTCTGTCGAGCTTGTCAATCTCTTTTTCTTTGCTCATAGCTCACCTGCGTTTATTTAGTCTTAACAAATAGGGGTGATTTTTTTGTATTTTAAATAAAACACCCCCTTTAGTTGATGTAATTGAAGAAATATGCCATTGTGTATGCAATAATAAAAAAAATGCGTTGAATAAGAAGTATGATTGGGGCAAAGCCAAAAAAACCGGCTTTAAATCCAACATAAATAGCCTTAGATTTGTAGTTTATAGGAATTTTATCACACAAACATGATTCCAACTACTCAAAAGCCCGGGTCATCCAGGTATTATATATGGTTTCCGCTGCTGTTTTCTGTGGTGCTGGTGGGCGGCATGCTCATCGGCATGAAGATGCAGTCGACCGCCCCGGCCGTTGCCATTGACAAGGCGGAAGACGAGCTGTCGGACCAATCGGTGGGCCAGGGCAAAATCGAAGAACTGCTGCGGTATATCGAGGCCAAATACGTAGACGAGGTAGACCGAGAAGAGCTGATCCAGGAAGCCATCGACAACGTGCTCAAAAACCTCGACCCACATTCCAGCTACATCCCCGCCAATGAAGTGCAGGAAGTCAACGAACACCTCGATGGCAACTTCGACGGCATCGGCGTAGAATTTATCATACTAGAAGACACGGTTGTCGTGGTAGCCCCACTTGCCGACGGCCCCTCGGAAGCCGCAGGTATACTCGCCGGCGATAAAATTGTAATGATTGGCGACTCAGTGGTAGCCGGCAAAAACCTGGAATCAAGAGATATCGTCGACTTGTTGCGCGGCGAAAAAGGCAGCCGCGTGAAAGTCGGCATCCGAAGAGGCGCCGAATCGAAATTGCGCTTTTTTAATATCAGCCGCGACAAGATACCCATGCACAGCGTGGATATCAGCATGATGCTCGATAATAAAACCGGCTATATCAAGATCAACCGATTCAGCGCTACTACCTACGAAGAGTTTATGAAGTCGTTTGAAGAACTGGTTACCAAAAAGGGTATGAAAGACCTCGTGATTGACCTGCGCCACAACCCCGGCGGCTATCTGCAGCAAGCTACCAATATCCTCAGCCAGTTTTTTCGCGATAAAGACAAACTGCTGGTATACACCGAAGGCCGCGCGGTAAACCGGGCCGATTACGAAAGCAACGGCCGCCCCTTCTTCGATGTGGACGATGTGGTGGTGCTGATCGATGAGGGCTCGGCTTCGGCCAGCGAAATCCTCGCCGGCGCTATCCAGGATCAGGACCGGGGCATCATCATCGGCAGGCGCTCTTTTGGCAAAGGCCTCGTACAAGAGCAATATATGCTTCGCGACGGCTCGGCTCTGCGGCTCACCGTAGCACGCTACTATACGCCTTCGGGCCGCTCTATCCAAAAACCCTATCGCAACAACAATAAATACGACGAAGAGGTGATCGACCGGTATGCCTCCGGCGAATTGTACAAGGGCGATTTGTCGAAACCCCGGGATACAACCCGCTTTTTCACTGCCAAAGGCCACGTAGTATACGGCGGCGGCGGCATTACGCCCGATGTTTTCGTGCCCATGGATTCTATCCTGACCAACGATTACTACGCCGAACTGCGGCAGCACATCCCCCAGTTTGTTTTTCGCCTGATGGAAAAACAAAAGGCAGGATTTAAAAAATACTCGCTCGATAAATTCAAGAAATCATACAAGGTCAGCGACGCTGTGTGGAATGATTTTCTCGCTTACGCGAAAAGTCAGGGCGTGAAACCCGACCCCCGCCAAAATGCGACGTGCAAGACTGAAATCAACCGCCTCCTGAAATCTCGCATTGCCAAACACCTCTTTGGCGAAGAAGGCTATTATGCGATCTGGAACGAAGACGATGTGATGATCAATAAAGCGCTTGCCATTCTGCGCAAACCCAATCCGCTGGCGGAGGTGAAGAAGTAGTTGTGGGTTGTGGGTTGTAGGTTGAAGGTTGTAAGTTAAGTACTACTAATGAATAGATAACCCATAACTCACAACCCATAACCCATAACCCATAACCCACAACCGACAACAGAGAACTACTCCGATTTTTTCCTGGCCTTATCCGCCTGCTTATCCTTGCGGGTGGCTCTCTTTTCGGCGCGCATAGCTTGTTTTTCTGCCTTAATAGCATCGGCGCGGGCTTTAGCGGCCCTTTCGCGAGCCTGGGCCGCTTGTTTTTCCTTGCGGGCGGCTCTCACCTCTGTCCTCGCTTCGCGGTGTGATTCCGACAGCGTGCGCATGTCTTTGGATGTGGCCGGCTCCTCTTCTTTTTTATTCTTCTTAAAAAGCGGCTTCTTTTCTTCCTTCTCGGTAGCAGTAGTTTGTTCTTTGTCTTC
>JAEUUQ010000511.1 GCA_016787505.1 Saprospiraceae bacterium
GTTTTTTGCCTCCGCTGGCTTATGCTAACCAACACCGCCCCGACCTGATGATCTATTTTACCGACGGCCTGGGCGCAACGCCTCATCTGGCGTTGCGCTACCCCTTGCTGTGGGTGTTTACCCCCGATGGCGCATCGAAAATCGAGGCGTTTCCGGGAAGAAAAATACGCATGACGCTAATATGAATACACCGGCATTCGATTATATCACTTACGGCAGCCCTTGTTCGGGCACTGAACTGACGGCTTTTTTGCAGCATATTTTGTCTTATCGCTTTGCCCACCCCCAGCAGGCGCCTACGCCAATCTGTATCTGGGGGCGCCACGGTATCGGCAAGACTGCTATTGTCAAAGAAGTGGCAGAGGCACTTGGCGCCCAGTTGGCTTACATAGCGCCGGCTCAATTTGAAGAAATGGGCGACCTGCTGGGCTTGCCGCAAGCCGATGCCGCCGGCTCCCGCACGGTTTACCTGCCTCCTGCATGGGCGCCCCGAAATGAAGGCCCCGGCATTTTGCTCATCGATGATGTAAACCGGGCCGACGACCGCATCTTGCGCGGCATTATGCAATTGCTACAAGACTACGAGCTGGCCAGTTGGAAACTGCCCGCTAATTGGCAAATTGTGCTGACAGCCAACCCCGACGGCGGCGATTATTCGGTGACGCCCCTTGACGACGCCATCCTCACCCGGTTGATGCACATCACCCTCGTTTTCGACGCCGGCAGCTGGGCACGCTGGGCACACGATGCCGGTATCGACTCCCGCGGCATCGACTTTGTGCTTTCGTATCCCGAATTAGTTACAGGAAGGCGTACTACGCCACGCTCGCTGACACAGCTATTTGAAGCCCTGCAATCCGTAGCCGACTGGCAAGCGCAGATGCCCCTGGTGACCCAACTAGCCCACGGCGCCCTCGATGATGAAACTGCCTCGGCTTTCACGGCCTTCCTGCAAGGCCGCCTGAACCTGCTCTGGCGCCCCGAAGAACTACTCGATGCTACCGACCCCGGCGCCTGGAATGCAAAATGGAAATCGAATAACAACCGGCAAGACATTTTGTACATTGCCGTTTCCAGGCTTACAAACTATTTATTGTCTACTTCCTCCGACCTCAATGACCTTCAATACCAAAATCTGCTACACTTCCTGACTTCAGAAGATATCCCCGGCGACCTGCGTTTTGTGGCCGTCAATTCCCTGGCTGCTTCTGACAAACCCACTCTGCAACGTTTACTGGCAGAACCCGCCCTCGGGCGCCTGCTACTGGGACTGTAAAGCCCCTCGCCTTGTCACCCTGTCACCCTGTCACCTTGTCACCCTGTCACCTTGTCACCCTGTCACCCTGTCACCTCCCCATCACCCAGCGCAATTGCATGCTGAGCTGCTTTTGGGTATTCGCTTGCGACACGTGCTCGCCGCGCCAGGTTTGGGCGTAGCGCAGCTCGAGCGTCACCGTTTTTAAAGGTCGGTACCGCATATTGATATAAAACCTCATGCCGCGTTCGTAATACGCCGGGATCGAAAAGTGGTTGAGCAGGTCGTTTTCGTAGGCATAAAACCGGGCGGCATACCCGTCGGTATCGAACAGTGCGAGGCGCGTGGTAAACGACAGGGGGAAGCCTATCGGGCGCAGCAGAAAATCCTGGTAAATCACCATGCCGCGTTGGCGTTCATTGATGTCGTTGTCGGCGAAACCGAAGTCGAGGCGGCTGCGCCATTCCAGGGCTTTTGTGAGCTTGTACGACAAGTGCAGGCGCAGTTGGCGGCGCTGGCTGAGGATGACGAAGTCGACGGGATTGTCCCAGCGATCGACGCCGAGGGCCTGGTTTTTTGTTCTGATTTCGAGGTATGCCTCCAGTCGCCGCTTTTGCAGGTAGCTGAGGCGGCAGCGGTATTCCCAGCCATCCGAAGGCGAGTCAATGAGGTATTGCAGCCAGGGATTGCGCCACATGTCGACATAGGCGCTGAGTGTCCATTGCGACAGCGGGCGCAATTCGATGCCGATATACAGGCCGCTTTCGTTGCGTGGCTGGCTGTTTTCGGCAAAAGCATGGGCCAGCAGGGCCTGGTAGTGCCGCGGGTAAAGCCGGTACAACACTGCCAGGTCTATCTTGCGGTCAAGGCCGGCGAGGAGGCCGTTGACAGTGGCTACGGCGCCATTGCCGCTCAGCGCCGTTTCCCCGAAGAAATGCAGGTTGCGCCACCACAGCGAATAATCGAGGCTGTAGTTGGCGAGGCGGGCGCCTCTGAAATAATATTGGTTGTAAAGTTGAGGCCGGGGCAACATAGGCGTATTGAAGGACTGACGCAGGGTGTTGACACCCAGGCGCCAGCGCCGGCGACCGTAGGCAAGGCGGGCGCCCCAAAGGCCAAGCGATATAGCGTTGCGGTCGCTCAACTCGGCCGGCGTGCGGTGCAAGCCGTCGAGGTCGAGTGCGGTGAAGTATGGCGCCAGGGTGTCTTCCGACAAAGAGTCGGGCAGTACCAGGTTGGCATCGCGGCGGCGATAGGAACCGAAAATGGTGATTTCCACATCTTTCCAGGGGGTGGCGGTGAGGGCGGCGCCCCTCAGGAAATTGGCTTCGTTGACCGAACTGTAGGGTCGCAGTGTGGGGCTGTTGCGCTTGATACCGGTGACAAGCCCGCTTTTTCCTCCGGCAAAACCGGTGTAGGCAAGCAGCCCCTGACCGATATTCAGGCTGTAATCGCCCAAAGCCAGTGTTTTGATACCGCGCAGCGGCTCTCGCAGGAAAAGGTGCCACGAGTAATAGTCAAAACCTTTGGCATTGCTACCCCTGAACATTTCCTCCCCGGCGTCTTTTTCAGCGGTAAAGCCGTAGTTGGCCATTCCCCCCAAATGTTGATAGCGCAGATACCACTGGTTGGGATCGCCCAGGGTGTAATCGCCGGTATGCCCAGGATTCCGGGACCAGCGCATAGACAGTGTTTTTTTGCCCTGACCCAGGGCACGCCATAACGAGCCGGCCCGGTTGGCCGTTTCCGCCAAGGTCACAAAAGGCAGTAGTCGCTGTATGTCTTCCACACTAAAGCCCGGAATAACCTGTAATTCTTCCAAGGCCACCAGGTCGCCGGCACTTTGCCGGTATTGCAGAAAATGTACGATCTGAATGTCGGAGAGCAGCCGCATTTCGCGAAGTTCTTCTTCGGTGGCGCTGTTGAGATGCAGGGGTTGTCGCCGGTATCGTTCGAGGCTTTCCGCCAGGGCGGCATAGTCGGCTTCGAATTCTTCGGTGGCAGGCAACAGGAAAGCGTCGATGGCTTCTTGCGTGGTGTCAGCCTGGCCGGTGGCAGTGAAATAGGCGCCGAGCCAAAGTACGGCCCAGCAGGCTCGCCGCAGGCGAGTAAGGTGTGGTGTTTTCATTTGATTGTTTATTTAATGTTTCGTAGGGTGAGCGTTTACCGCTCACGGTTTAGTGCATTCGCAGTTTAGCGATTGGGTTTAGTTGTCGGTAAAAAATCAAACATCCAGCATCAAACATCAAACATCATCAAGTCGCTGAGTCCTCTCAGCGATTTGCTTTGATACCCAGTCGCCTCTCCACCCATGCGGGCACATTGAGATACAGCAGGGCTTTTTGTTCGTAGGGGCTTTTCATGGCTTCTGACAGTTGGGACTGAAATTCTTCGAAAGCGGCTTTGGTTTGTCCGGGGGGCAGATCTGCCAGTTTTTTGAGCCATTGCAGCGTAAGTCGCTGTACCTTGCTCACGTCTTTGGCCTTGCTGAAAGCGCGTTGTACAGCGGGGACCAGGTAGTGCAGCAGGTCGTAATTGCCCAATTCGAAGTGGCAAATGAGTTGCAACAGCCGGGCGTTGTGGTGCAGGTCTTCACGAAGGTAGCCGTGTTTGAGCAGGATAATATCGTTGAGGTAGTCGAGCGCTTTGTCGTATTGCCCGCTGCCGAAATAAAGATAAGCAAATTTGTAAAAAAACAAAAGCGAGCGGTGAATATCGAGGTTGTTTTCATATTGAGGCAGAGCTTCCAGGATGCCGGCGATTTGATGCACCCCGCTTGTATAATCGCCGGATAGCAGATTGGCATTGAGTTTGGAGAGGTTGAGGTAGACAAAGGCTATCGTGCGTGAATTTGCATTGAGTTGCTCGCTCTGCGAGGCGAAAAAAGACTCAAAATCTCGAAGGTAACGCCCGAAAGCTTGCTGATCATGCAGAAAATACAAAGCCACCAGCAAATAATACAGGCTTCGCATATACAGGTCGGGATCTTTTTCGCGCATCATCGGCGATTCGTCAAACAGCGATACCCAGGCCCCGGCACTTTGGCGACAAGCCTGAAAGTCTAGCAAAATGTAGTGATACCACATCTGCGCCTGGTAAAGATTAGCCTTTTCAAAAAAAGTGAGTTTGCCTGGTGGGCCGTGAGCGGGTATATTCTGATCGTAGAACAACTGCAGGGCCTGCCGGTCTTTTTCGTTGCGGGCATGGCCGTGCTGTATATACCAGCCGTGCACCTGGATATTGAAATTAAAAAGGAGGCTGGTATGACTGGTCACAGCGCTGCGGCGCGAGGATTCTTCCAACAGGTTTTCCATTTTGTTTTTTACCTGCCGGCTGCGCGTGATGTGTCGCGCTTCGATGAGTTTCTGAAATTCGAGGATCTCCAGGTGCAGGATATCCTGGTGGTGCTCGATGGCGATTTGTTTGATGCGATCGAGCAATTTCAGGGCCTGCATGTACATGCCTTTGCCATACAGGATACGCGCAAAGTCGATTTGCTCCCTGATTTCTATGTCTATATTTTTTTGTATAAAAATTAAACGCAGGCTGATAAGTATCTGCTTATAAAGGTGCCGCTTGAGGTTGGCGAGGTGTTGTTTTTTAATATGGGGCAAACGCTTGAACAATAAATCTTCGTCGTATTCGGCTTGTTTATCCAGGGCGTCAAACAACTGAATGAATTTTCTCGACTCGCCTGCGCCTTCAAAACGGTGTACATACAACTTGAAATTGCGCTTTTCCGCCTTGGATAGCGATTTGATTAAAGAAAATAACTGGTCTTTTGACGTATTGGCCATGACAAAAATTATTTACGCAAAATACTTATTTTCAATTATTTGTGTTGTAAAACAAGAGGCTAGATGTCACATAGCCCGGCAAACTTTCCTTTCACGGCAAGGGTCGAGCGTATTATTTTTGTGCCAACATCAAAGGGGAACGATCAACCAGATCTGCACAGCAACCGGTTTCCCTACAAAAATAATCTTTTGATTGCAAGAATTCGTACTTCTAGGGCACGGTTTGAGGAAAGCCGCTGCTACATGGGATAATTACGAATTTGTAATTTCGAATTACGAATTTTTTTAATACGAATTTTAATTATTTAAACACAACAAACAGTAATAAAAAATGGCAAAGTTCAAATTCGAGTACATTTGGCTGGATGGATACAAACCCGAAGCCAACCTCCGCAGCAAAACGAAGGTGTTGGAATTTGACTCCTATTTTGGCGAACTAGACGCGTTGCCCGAATGGTCTTTTGACGGCAGCTCCACCCAACAGGCCGAAGGGCGTTCTTCCGATTGCCTGCTCAAGCCGGTGGCTGTGTATCCTGATGCCGGCCGCAAACACGCCTGGCTGGTAGTATGCGAAGTACTCAATCCGGACGGGACGCCGCATCCATCAAACACGCGTTGCCTCATCGACGACGACAGCGACGACTACTGGTTCGGCTTTGAGCAAGAATATGTATTGTCGGAAAACGGCATGCCCCTTGGTTTTCCCGAAAATGGCTTTCCGCGCCCGCAAGGCCCTTATTATTGCGCGGTGGGCGCCGGAAATGTGGCTGGCCGCGACATCGTAGAAGAGCATCTCGACCTATGTCTATCCGCCGGATTAGGTATCACCGGCATCAACGCCGAAGTATTGCTTGGGCAGTGGGAGTACCAGTGCTTTGGCAAAGGCGCCAAAAACGCTTCTGACGACCTCGTCGTGTCGCGTTATCTGTTATACCGCACCGCAGAAAAATACGGCATTCAAGTCGATCTGCATCCCAAACCTATCAAGGGCGACTGGAACGGATCGGGTATGCATACCAACTTTTCGAATATGGAAATGCGCGAATTCGGGGGCAAGGAGCTCTTCGAATCGATCTGCGAAGCATTCCGCCCTGTACACAAAGATCATATCGAGGAATATGGCTCTGACAACCATCAGCGCCTCACCGGCTTGCACGAAACCCAGTCGATCCACACGTTTAGCTACGGCGTGAGCGACCGTGGTTCTTCGATTCGCATTCCGGTGTCTACGGCACAATCCTGGAAAGGTTATCTGGAAGA
>JAEUUQ010000275.1 GCA_016787505.1 Saprospiraceae bacterium
AATATCGTAGACGGCCGCCTGATCGAAGATTTCGGGGGCGGCCTCTGCCAACTCAGTTCAGCTATGTATGAATTGGCGTTGCGTACTGGTCTGGAGATCTCCGAGCGACATGGTCATAGTACGAATGTGTACACACCTGAAACCAGCTATACTATTCTCGGGCTTGATGCTACCCTGGCATACGGTTATAAAGATTTGCGTATCCGCAACATCAACCATTTCCCCCTGTGCTTTTCTTTCAATTTGACTGAAACCGATATCAGGGTGATGTTATGCGCCCCGGAGGCACTCCCCGATCACCCGCTGCGGGTTGAACACCAAGCTACTGATGAAGGCTTAATTGCCGGCGTGTTCAGAATAGAAAAAGGCAAAGAAAATTTAATCAGTAAGGATATGTACTTAAATTGGAAAGAGGGTTAGAGGGAGAGAGGAATCTCTGAAAATTCTCTCCCTCTCTCCCTCTCTCCCTCTCCTATATCTCCGAAGGTGCTCCGACTTCTACCCACATGCCCTGTTTGCGGGCGTAGATCGAATTATCGTACATAGCTTCGCAGGATACCGCGGGCAGGTAATACCGCCCCTGATAGGCTGCGTTGAGTTGCACGCGGTACACCACCGTTTGTTGTTCGTTCAAATCAAAGAAAGTATTCACGCGATCGTCGCGGAAATCGCGGTATTCGGGGCGGTCGCCGGACTGGAAGGCCTGCAGCTGATCCATGCGCGAGTTGACGATCTCCCAGCCGGAGGGGAAAATCTGGCTCAGGGCCAGTTCGCGGTAGGGAATGCCCCGTACGCCCGGGTGCGTCACCTTCACTTCGGCGACAAAGTCGGTGCCTTGGGCAATCGTGGAGGGGTTGATCGTTTTGCCTTGCATATCGAAGTAGGCCACGGCCATGTCGAGTTGGTTGGCGCCGCTTTTGTCCTGACCGGCCAGGGGCTGACCTTGCTGGATTACCCGGGCGTAGAGTACGCCGCCGTTGCTGTTTTTCACCATTACTTTTTTCTCGCTGCCGTTCATAGGTATGCTGATTTGCATAACCGGCGTATTCGAGCCGGCATTGACGCTTTGTCCGCCGTTGATCTGGTAGACAAACTGAACCTTTTTGCTTACGTCAGAATCGCCCACGAATTTGCCTATGGCCAGCAGAGAGAAAGAAATCGTCTGGGTGCTGTGCCAACGGTCGGCGCTGAGTTGTTCGGAGACGTATTTGACCATCTCGGCGGCATTGGTTTTGTCGCCGAGCAGCAGCAGGGTTTCCAGGATCATCGCCCGGTCGCGCAGGTCAGAGCCGTAGGTATACGAGAGTTCGGTATACGGCTTTGGTTCTTTGCTTACGTTGGCGATGATACTCTTTGCTACCTCGGGTTTACCAGCCACGGCATAAGCGGCGGCCAGGCGCCATTTAGCTGCGGAGCTCAAGCCTTTGTGTTCGCGCAGGCGGTTCATGCCGGCCATATCGGCTTCTTTGGCCAGCGCCAGCGTATACAGGCGGTAGGCCTGAATAAGTTCGTAGCTTTCTTCGGGATAATACCCGTATTCGCGCAGTTGCGGATCCCACAACCTCGATGATTTTTTCTGGAAATCTATCCAGCGTTCCAGCATAGCCGGAGGTACGGTATACCCCAGCGCTTTGGCTTCGAGCAGGAAGTGGCCTGCGTAGGTGGTCGTCCACTGGTCGGGGCCGGTTTGGCCGGGCCAGTATGCAAAGCCGCCCTGGGAGGTCTGGAATTGCTTGAGCCTGTCGATGGTGGCTTTGATATGTTTAGGCACACGCTGCTTTTGGTCTTCGCTGAGTTCGAGTAACTTGCTTACGTACAATTGCGGAAAGCCCCCCGACAGGGTTTGTTCGAGACAGCCGTAGGGATATTGCAGCAAATAGTCGAGGCGTTCGCCGAGGTTAATCGGCGGGATGCCCGATACTTCGAGGGTCAACTTGTTGGTACCCGGCATGCCCAGCGGTTTAATAGTCGGCGACCAGGTTTCTCCGGAGGCCAGTACTTTGGAGACAACTTCCGTTACGTAGGGGTTCGGGTTGCGCACTTCGAGCGTGATCTCCTGCGAAGCTTTTTCGCCGGCGCCTTCGGCCACCACGGTAAACTTGGCTACGCCCACTTTTTCAGCCACTTGCAGGTCGAAATAAGCCATCTTATCACCGGGGGCGGAGAAGTTGAGCGTCTGCGAGCTTTGTCCGTTGATTTTCACCAAGCCGCTGTTTTCTTTTACCGAAACCGTGGCGCTTTTCACCTTGGCTTCCATGGCAAACACATTGACCGGCAGTTTGAGCGATTCGCCCGGGCTCAATACGCGTGGCAGCGTGGCCAGCACCATGAGGGGCTTGCGTACGGGCGTGGTTTTTTCCGCGCTGCCGTAGGCGCCTTTGTTGGCAGCTACAACCATGGTGCGCACCGCGCCGACATAGTTGGGCAGTTTCACGGTATGCCGGGCTTTTTGGCCTTTTTGCAGCATAAAGGGCCCGAGGTGGATCACCACAGGTTTAAAGCGGTTGGCTTTATCCTTAGCCGCACCCCGCACCAGTTCGGCGTCGCCGCCGATGCTGAGGATGCGCTCCAACTCTGCGCCGTAGGCGCCCAGCACCTGGTCGTAGACGTCCCAGGTGCGCACGCCGAGGGCTTCGCGGGCGTAGAAGGCATCCCACGGGTTGGGGGTTTTAAAGCGGGTCAGGCCGAGCAATCCCTCATCGACGATAGCCACCGTGTAGGCCATCGGCTGGCCTTTTTCTTCCGACACCTCCACCGTCACGCTTTGTTCGGGTTGGAGTACCTCGGGCATGGCGATTTTGGGCGCCAGGCGGGTAGCGGGGTCCTCTACGTGGACGGGGATAACGCCGTACAACCTGATGGGCAGGTCGTTTTTGACCTGCGCATGCGGCTGTATAAGCGATACGTGAGCGTATATGGTAGGCGCCATATCGGCGGTAGCGGTAAACGTGATCGTATTATCGCCGGCTTTGGCGTCTTTCCAGAATGATTGCAGCACTTTCGTGCCGTTTTCGAGGGTGAGCAGCACGCGGCCGGCTTCGCCGGTGGGTACTGTCAGCGAGACGGTTTCCCCTACGTTGTATTTCTTTTTATCGGCGGCGAAATTGATCATAGCCGCAGCTTCGCGGTTTTGGTCGTTGTCTTCATACCAGGGATAACCGGAATAGAAATAATCGCCGGTGCAGTGGCCGCTTTCGGTATCGCATACGCGCACCATGTAGCGGCCCCATTCTTTGATATTAATATTCCACTTGGCTTCGCCCTGTGCATTGGTCACCACGTCTTTGGTCTCGAGGGCATCGTAGTGGTTGCCGGTATTATAGCGGGTCACGTCGTCGTAGCCCGAATCCCACCACCAGCGCCATTCCACGCGGTACAGGCCTACTTTGAGCGAGCGACCCGACATAGGTTTGCCGGTGACGTCGAGGGCGACAAAGCCCAGGTCGGCATTTTTATTCAGATCCACCCGTTTTTCGCCGTAGCGATTCTGGGGTACGTCGATACCGGCGTATACATTGTAGGGATGGTAAGGCACCGTCACATTATCCGAACTAAAATCGCCGCCGCGTTCAAAGATGCGGGTTTTGAAGCTGGCCAACACTTTGCCGGGCGCCTGTTGGTTGTTGAGTAATTCGAGTTTAAGCGGCGCCGTGCCGTTGCCGTCGAGTTGGCTATCGTAAACCGTGCGGGCTTCGGTTTCCTCCATGCGGCGGGCGGGGTCGTCAAAGACAAAGCCGCCGTATTTCGGGAATGTCGTTTTCGTCGGTTTGAGTTGCACTTCCACTTTGGCGCGAAGATTGGCTGCCGGGGCGCCGTGCAGCCAATTGGCTTTCAAGGTCGTTTTGATGGGTTCGTCGGCGGCGCTGAGGTATTCTTTGCCAAAATCCAATTGGATATTGATGCGGTTGGGTTTGATGGTCTCTACCTTGATCGTGCGTTCGAAGTTAGCCCCGCCGGCTTTTACTTTGGCCATCCAATTGCCAGTAGGGGCGTCGCTGCGGGTAGCAAAATGAAGCGGATAGACATTATTGACCTGGTTCAACACGGTGCGTTTTTCCTGTAATTGTCCGCGCGGGTCGTACAATTCAAACGAAATCGGGTAATTAGCCGGCAAGCGTTGGGTGCGGTCTTCCAGGATAAAATTCAGGAATACAGAATCGCCGGGGCGCCATACGCCGCGTTCTCCATAGAGAAATCCTTTGAGCCCTTTTTGGGTCACCTGTCCGTCCACGTCAAAGCGGCTCAGCGACAGCGAGTTGCCGTCGCCCATGCGGAGGTAGCCTTTTTCGGTACCCTGTTTGGCCACCACTACAAAAGGTTTGCGCGACATAGACACCGAAGCGATACCGTTGGCGTCCGTTTTGGCTTGGGTGAGGAGTTGTTGCTGAAAGTCGTAAAACTGCAAATCGGCGCCGGAAATGGGTTTAGCCGTGCGCAAATCAGCTACGACCACCATATAGCTGTTGTCATTGCCGCCCTTGGCGATTATGCCGAGGTTGGAAGCCACCACATTGCGCTGTACGAATCGCTCGGAGTTGTAATAGGCTGAATAGCAGGGGTCTTCGCGTTGTTCCCACTGGTAGTCTTCGTAATAGCCATCGGGACCGTACCAGTAGTCCATAATCGTGCGGAATTCGCCATCTTCATCTTTCGGGAAATCATCCGTAGCGGTTAGCGCATCTTCTTCCTGCTGGGCGCCTACATTGCCGGCGCTGCAGCGGCTAAGCGAATAAGAAGGCCTAAAGCCGATCCTTATCTGGTAGATCGCGTCGGGATCCTGTGAGATCATCTTGCTCAGGTCGAGGGCATAG
>JAEUUQ010000280.1 GCA_016787505.1 Saprospiraceae bacterium
AATTTGGAATAAAAATAGGAGCAATATTTAGTTTTTACCTATATATTCGAGGGTAATTTTTTATTTGTTTAAAATAAATTTTTGCCATGTCTTTACCCGGCACTCTGCTAGGATTTTTGGAGCCTTTTGTGCCCAGTGCCAACCAGCCCTGGGATGCGCGACGGGTGCAGCATTTTTACCAGCGGGTCGGCTTCGGCGCTACCCGCGAAATGATTAACCAGGGGCTGGCGCTGACTCCGGGAGAATTGGTCGACCAGGTGATCGACGGCCTCGTAGCCGCCCCCGACCCCGTGCCGCCCTTTTGGGCTAATTGGAGCTGGGATGACTACGGCGACGACGACGACCTCTATTTTCAACACAAACGCGAATTCAATATCCGTTGGATGCGCGAGATGGTTGAAGAGGGCCTCCGCGCCAAACTCGCCCTGTTTTGGCACAACCATTTTGTGACGGAAGAATTGGTCTATAGTTGTAATTCTTTTATGTGGGCATACTATAACCTGTTGCACCGCTTTGCCGTGGGCAACTTCCGCACTTTTGTGGAAGAAATGGGCGTCAATCCGGCGATGCTGGTGTATCTCAACGGCAATATCAACGTGGCCTCCCAGCCCAATGAAAACTACGCCCGCGAACTGATGGAACTCTTTACCATGGGCGAAAGCAACGGCTACACCCAGGATGATATCGTGGAGGTGGCCCGGGCCCTCACCGGCTGGCGGGTGAATATGTATAGCTGTGATAATACGGTGACGTTTAACATCAACCTGCACGACCAGGGCCAGAAAACTATTTTCGGCCATACGGGCAACTGGGGCTACGACGACGTGCACGACCTCATCTTTAATTCCCGCCGCGACCAGGTGGCCCACTATATCTGCCAGAAATTGTATCGCTTTTTTGTCTATCAGGAACCCAACGAAGAAGTGGTGAACGAATTGGCGGATACTTTTAAAAATAATAACTGGGAAATCGCGCCCGTTTTGCGGCAGTTGTTCAAAAGCGCCCACTTTTTTGACGATAGCGTCATCAATACCTACATCAAAAGCCCAGTCGATGCGATGGCGAATTTGTTTCGCCTTACCGGGGTAATCACCCCCGACGAGCTTACCGACGACAATATTGCTTACCTCAATTATATCGTCGACCAGCTTGGTCAAGAAATCTTTAACCCCGTTGATGTGGCGGGCTGGCCCGGATACCACGCCTGGCTCAACGAAAATACGCTGGCCTTCCGCTGGGCTTTTTCGGCTAATTTCCTCTACGGGCGTTTTGCCAATTACGAACCCATTCGCGAAAAGCTGCGCTCGCTGGCGATTGACCTGGTCGGCCCCGATCAGACCGACCCGCTGATTGTTACCCGGGCCCTGGTCGACCACTTCCTCAAACGCGAACTCGACCCGCCTTTGTTCGATACGGCCGTGCAGTATTTCAAAGGGGAAATCCCGGAAAACTACTTCCAAAACGGTACCTGGGGATTGTACTACTCCGAAGTACCCTACCAGATTATCAACTTGCTGTACTATATCACGCGTTTGCCGGAATGGCAGCTTGGGTAAATATTTTTTATAAAAAACAGACTAATAAACGCTTATGAGCGGTAATGATCATACTTCCGGCATGCACCCCAAAGTGAAACGCCGTCTGGGCGCCTCGATCGAAGAGGGAAAAGCGCACCAACTGGCCCACCGCAACTTTGGGAGAAGGGATTTCCTGCGACTGACCGGCCTGGCTGCCCTCGGTAGCTCTTTGATGCTGGGCAGTACCAGCCTGCGCGCCTTTGCTCCCAACCCATTGTTGCAATATCTGAATTTGTCGGACTGCGGCGACCGCGTACTGGTGCTCATCCGCCTCAAAGGCGGCAACGACGGCCTCAATACGGTCATCTTGCGCGGCAACGACGAATACTACAATATCCGGCCCACCATTGCCGTGCAGGAATCCGGATTGTGGGCGCTCAGCGACCAATACGGCATGCCCAATGAGATGAGCGCACTGCAGCCGTTATGGGAATCCGGGAGCATGAAGGTTATCCACAACGTGGGTTACCCCGACGCCAATTACTCCCATTTCCGCTCCAGCGACATCTGGGCCTCCGCTTCCGATTCCGAAGAGATTGTAAACACCGGTTGGATAGGCCGCTGGCTCGAAAACGACTACCAGGCTTTTGCCTCGGCGCCCCCCGTGGTGCCGCCGGCCCTGCAGATAGGCGTAGAAACCAATATGATCTTCCGAGCGCTGAGCGGCAATATGGCACTCAGCATCAGCAACCCGCAGGAATTTTACCAGATCGCCCTGTCGGGACAACTGTACAATCTCAATAACTTGGGTTCCGCTCCCCCCGATCGCGAACTGGCGTTTGTGCGAACGGTGGCCAACAGCGCGTTCCGCTATTCGGAGAGCATCCGCGATGCGTATAACAACTCGATAACCCAGGCTAGCTACTCCAACAGCAATTTCGGAGAAGAATTGGCTATCGTAGCCCGCCTCATCAAAGGCAACCTGGGCAGCAAAGTATACCTGGTCACCATCGACGGCTTTGACACCCACGCCAACCAGCTCACCAACCACCCGGTTTTGTTGCAGCGGGTGGCCGACAGCGTGGCAGCCTTTTACCAGGACCTCGCCGCCTCCGGACATAGCCAAAACGTGCTGGCAATGACTTTCTCAGAATTCGGCCGCACCATCTACGAAAATGCCAGCGTGGGCACCGACCACGGCACCAGCTCGCCGATGCTGGTCTTCGGCGAAGGCATCGGCAACGGCTTCATTGGCCAGGAACCCGACCTGGTGAATACCGATAATTACGGCGACCCCATTTATACCACCGATTTTCGCGATGCTTACGCCACGGTGCTCGAAAACTGGCTCTGCGTGCATCCCGACGTGGTCAACTCGGCGCTGGGCAACGACTTTTCGCCCCTCGGCGGCCTACTGCCGCCCTCTTCGCCGCCGGCGCCCCTCAACGACCCCATAGCCCTGCTCGGCCACAACCCCGACCCGGAAGAACCCGGCGTGATACAAATCAAATACAGCCTCCAGAAACGAGGCCCCCTGCGCCTGTCTATCCTGCTGCCCAACGGCTCAGCGCTACGCACGCTGGTGGATACTTTCCACGAACGCGGCAGCTATATTTACAGGCTCCGCCCGCAGGATTTTTACCTGGCCCCCGGCCAATACGTGTACCGGCTGGAGAATGGCGGGAGGATTTATCAGAGAGAGATTTCTTTGTAAGACTGTACGACTGTGCGACTGTGCGACTGTGCGACTGTACGACTGTACGACTGTACGACTGTACGACTGTACGACTGTACGACTGTACGACTGTACGAAGTTAAATTGGAAAATAAAGATACGTGAAGTACCCCTGTTCGTAGTCGTACAGTCGCAAAGTCCCAAAGTCGCAAACAGGCGCTTAATCAACCACTTCAAGCGCGATAACCTGTTTGGAAGATTGCGAGTGCGTGAATGTGAGATAATACATGCCTGCCGGTTGGTTTTCTAAATCCAACGCAAACTGATTAGTACCCTTTTCACAAAACCAGGTCGCAGTTTTTATGTGTTGACCCTTTGCGTTGTGGACATACAATTCAATTTTCCTATCGGAAGAAGCATCGTATTCAATTTGAAAAATACCTTTTGAAGGATTGGGGGTTATTTGATAACGGATCCCATTGTCATCAATACTGGCCGTTACAATATTGGAATATTTATAACTGCCATCTAAATCAATCATTTTCAGGCGATAATAATAGGATGAACCTGCTGCGACGGCATTATCGATATATGCGTACTGGTTCAGTCCACTGTCAGCAAGCCCTTTGCCGGCAATCCAGTCGAGTTTTTCAAAAACGGGATCTTCTATATCATCAGCTTTTTGTAATTCGAACCCGGCAAAAGCAACCTCATGCTGACTGGTCCAGTTGAGCGCTATGGCCGAATGTTGGGCTTGTGCGGTAAAAGACAAAAGTTCAAGAGGCAATGCCATGATTTGGTTGCCCAGGATTATGACGTCATGTCCGCTTGGAGTGTTGTCCACATACACCATAGCCGGCACTTGTGCCGTGCCGGCCAAAAAGACATCGCCTCCGTTATCGCTGGTAATATTGAAAGTAACCGTCAGGAGCGTTACAGGCGCGCCTGTCGGCACATTAAATCCTGAAAAGTTTTGATCAAAATTTTGATAAAAAAAATAGCCATTATGTGTGATAGGAACGCTGAAATTTAATTCAGGAAAAAAGTTGACAAATGATTGATTGCCTATACCCCAATTATAAGGCGCTCCTGCAATGGGGTTAGGGTCAAAACCGGTTACGGTGGCTTTAGCATTGTCGTAATACAAATAAGTCGTAAACCCTGTAAGGTTGTTTCCCGTGCCCGCAACGGCTTGTGCCTGGATCGTAACGGTGGAAGTATTGCCAACGTTGCTCACAGAAAACAGGAAACGTACGTTCTGCGATTGAGCCGTGTGATAGGCCATCAAACTGGAAAATGCGATTAGTAAAAGGGTCCTCATCTTGTGCGGTGTTTATTGTTATTGGTGAGCGGTTTTGTTAGGGGTAGATTGTGCCCTGGTGAGTAAATGATCCAATACGTTGGTATGCCCATCCATGTTGACATCGCCGCCCAGGTAGATCCCCGTTTGGTTGGGGGTAGATTGACTTTTTGAAAGAATGACGTCAATCAAGTTGATGAAATTATCGCCGTTCACATTGCAACGCCACATAGAGTATGTTCCATTGGGCAGTATGGTTTGGGCGGTATTGGAGGCAATGAACTGGTTTTGATAGGCCTGTGCCTGGGCAGCGCTAAAATCGTACAAACCGGTTCCACATACATCGATGCCGATCTTAGCCGATGATCTGACAGTCAAATGATTCCTGTGCCGTATGGCGACAAAAACGCTGTCCGTTTTTACAAAAAGCGCACTATACAACAGGGGCGAAACGCCGTCTACATCAACGATATCGCCGTCGCGTTGTATCAGACCCGAACGGGTGGCGATTACCTGACTGGGATTGCTTTTGTTTCTCAATTGCACAAATACCCAATCCACGATGGCATTGTTGCCTGTGACATTTTGGAAAACCTGTAAAGAGTCTTTTACGCATTCCCCGCCTCCGTTTACTTGTGCAAAACCCAGGCTGGTGTAGGGTTCTTTGGCCGGTATCCTTCCCTGCAGGCGCAAGTGGTCATTCATCAGCAAACTTGTCGGATTGTAAGGCCCTTGTAATATGGCTTTCAGATTGACCGGCAGTTTTCTGGCGTATTCGAAAAAGTAGACCGAGCCGCTATTGACGCCCACTACGTCGTCAGCCGGCGCACCTGCCAATACGTTCATACTGTCGATGGCTACGCCTACGCCGAAATTATCTTGCATGGTGGCGTCATTCGCCTTGATTTTGGAGAAAAGCTTCCAAATGCCGTCTTTTGACAGGTATATGTAGGCCGACCCTGAAGCGTCGCCGTTATCGTCGTCAGAGGGTGAGCCAACTACTAATGCCCCATCTTTGAGGCTTATAGCATTACCAAAGCTGTCGGCAATCGCTCCGTCAGCGGGAACAATTTTTGATTTTTCCGTCCAGGTGCCGGCAACTTTTTCAAACAGGTAGGCGGCGCCTGCATTTTCGCCGGGAGACCCGATCGCCGCCCTATCCGCTTCAAGGGATACAGATGTACCGAATTGAAAGTATTCACCCGCATCCGAGGCGGTCAGTTTTGTCTGCTGGGTCCAAGCCGTGCCGCTGCGTTCAAAAATATAAGCAGCCCCGGCATATTCGGAGTATTCGCTGTCGCCGAAAGCGCCTATTAAGGCCTCATCGCCATACAGTGAGACCGAATAACCAAATTGGTCATTGACATCGGCGTCGGCGGCTACGAGTTTGGCTTCTTGTTGCCAGGTATTTCCTACGCGGTGGAACACATAGGCAGAGCCGCTGTATTGCCCACCATCGCCGTCCTGGAAGGCGCCTACAAGGGCATAATCTCCATGAATGCTAACTGCATATCCAAAAAAATCTTCAGCTTGAGCGTCCGAGGCGTTGAGTTTGGCCTGCTGCTGCCAGGTATTTCCGTTGCGCAAGAAGATATAAGCGGCCCCGCTGTTGCTGCCGTTGTCGTCTTTTTCAGGGGCTCCCACGATGGCGTAGTCCCCCCAAATAGATACGGCGAATCCAAATTTGTCGCCGGCTGTGCCGTCAAGTGCTTGCAATTTTTGTGGCTGTAACCACGAGCCCCCGTTTTTTCGATATATGTAACAGGCGCCGCTATTGGCATTATTCCCCTCCGCATGCGGCGCCCCCGCTAGTGCATACTGGTGGTTGATGGCTACGCCGGCTCCCAATGCGTCGCCGGGACCGGTATCAGGGGCGGTGAATTTTTCTTCGATGTTCAGGTCGCCAGGGTGCACCGCCCCCGAAAGCGGGCTGCAATCATCTGTATTCAATACGAATCCATCAGGTTGCAAACAAGACAGGCTGTCTGCGGTAGCATCCCCATATCCGTCGCCATCAAGGTCGCTGTACCAAATGGTCAAAGGATTAACCACAGGGCTGGTATCGTCGCAGTCCGAACTGTTGGACACATAACCCATGGGCAAACTGCATGCCATAAAAGGCATCAGGGGATTGCCAAAGCCGTCGCCGTCGGCATCCAGGAAATAAGCAACCAACACCCCTTCGTCAATCTGGCCGTCGCAGTTGTTGTCGATACCATCGCAACTTTCTTGTGCGCCGGGATATATGCCCGGATTAGTATCGTCGCAATCCTGGTTGTTGGTGATCCAGCCCGTTTCAGGGCACCTGAAAGCCGTATTATTAGGATCGCCGTAGCCATCGCCGTCGATGTCGGCATAAAGGATGGCCGCCAGGGTATCCATCTGGACTACCACCTGAGCGGTGCAATAAGCGCCGTCACCCGAGTATGTTACGGTATAGGTGGTGGTGTTTTGTGGCGCCACGGCCAGGCTGCCGCCTATTTGCCCGTTGCTCCATTGTAGGTCGCTGTTTTTGATATCTAAAGTATCTGTCAGGATTTCCGCAGTACTCAGTATAGATCCGTCGTTTGAATTTGAGCTGTGATCGGTAGCGCCGGACTGCCCGTCAAGTGTGTAGTAAGCCTGAAGGTTCAAAGCATCCGGGTGTTGAAAGTTGACGGTGCGATAACGCCAGTTATGAATGGCGGCTGAGTCAAGGGCGGTATCCCATATCCTTATTTCGTCTATTTTGCCTGTGTAGGGGCCTGTATTTCCATCTCCGATGCGGAGGTTGGCGTTGCCGGCGGTGGCGGGCAACACGTTTAGTCCGGAGCTTTCGTGGTCTACGGCCCCGTTGATGTACCAGGTTACTTTACTGCCGCTGATATCGCGCACCAGAGCTATATGATTCCAGGTGTGCAGTTGCAGACTCCCTAAAGTTTGAAAACTTTGATAAGGACCGGCATCCGTGCCGCTGGTACCCCAGTAGAAAGTCAGCCGGCCATCGGGGGTTTGCACGATGGCGTATTCACCGCCTTGTGCCTTGGCAATGGGGTTTTTATTACTGGAAAAAGAGGTAGGAAACAACCACATTTCCAGTGTCAGATTGCCGGTGATACTAATGGAGGGATGGTGAGGGACATCGATATACTCGCCTGCTTGATCCAGGCCGATGACCCGGTTTTCAGCGCCGTTTACGGTGAGGGTGATCGTATCGCCGGGGCAAACCGTGGTGTCGCTTTGGCTGATGAGCGGAGCGCTACCCAGGGAGGCGCTGCCGTAAAAAACACAACCGCCGCTTTCACTCACCTGGACGCTGTAGTATCCGGGGCCCAGGCCGGTCAGCGACGATTCGGCGCTGCCGTTGTTCCAGAGATAGGTGTACGGCGCCTGGCCCCCCACGATTGAAGTGGCAATGCTGCCCGAACCCGATTCAAAGCAATTGGTCTGCTCTACAAAAAGGAGGACCGCCGGCGATGGGTAAATGGCCACATCCACAGAGTCGCTGCACCCCAGCGCATCCGTTACTACGATATGATAGGTTCCACCAGGTAAGCCCGATGCAGATAAGCCCGACTGACCGTTGCTCCATACTGCGGAATAGGGGGGCGTACCCAGGTTTGCTTCGAGGGTAATAGCGCCGTCGTTGTCTTCGTTGCAACTCACGTCGGTTTTTGCATAGGTAAGTTCGATATAATCCAGCTTGGTAAACTGGATGCTGTCGGAGTACGTACAGCCGTCGGTGTCGGTAACCACAACCGAATAGGAGCCGGCATTGGTCACAGAAATAGACTGCGTAGTTGCCCCGGTCGACCACAAGTATCCCAAACCCGCATCGGTAATCTGCAGCGTTGCCCCGCCGCATTGAACGACGGAATCTGCTTCGATGAGTTGAAGATCCGGGTTGCCGACTTGCACTGTCAGATAGGTAGTATCCAGGCAAATGCCTTTGCGGCCTATCAGGCCCACTTCGTAAGTGCCGACAGAAGGGAAGGTATGTTGGTATGAGGCCGACCGCGATATTTGCCTGCCGTCAACCAGCCAGAAGTAATCATCGAGGGTGTTGTCGGCAGGGGTAAATGTCACCATACCGTTGGCGCAAATATCTGTGTCAGAAGCCGAAAAAGTCGTATTGACTGCACAGGTGACGCAAACCGGCACTTTGTAAGAGTTGGCAGTAGAATAGGCGCCACTGATGTCGCTTAGTGTAATTGTGGGCACGTATGTGGAGTATCCCGAAACGGTGAAGTGAACGGTATTGGGATTCCAATTGGATAAGGGCGTGAAAGAAGCGGTAATATTTTCATTAACGCAGGCAGAAGCACCGCTTGAACTAATTTTTGACAGGTAGTTTTTATGTGTAAAAGCATAAGCTCCACCCAAATCGATTATTCCTTTTGAAAAATAATCGTTGTACAGCAGATCGTAATAATTGGCCCATTCTAAAATACCTGTAGCATTAAATTGCGCCAGTAATTGTTTTTTATAGGTCGGAAAACTGAACAATTTACCGCCGGAAACGCCGATTTTATTACCTGAATTCACCGTTATGCCGGTCATGAACCGCTGAGATTCACTATATGTTTTTACCCAATTGCTGCTCGTAAAGGTGTTGTCGGATAATGATACCGAATATATTGTAGAACTGTGTCTGTTTAAAATCGCCATTCTCCCATCACTCAAAAAATCAAAATCAACGGGAGTGTCGTTCATTTTATTACCGCTTTCTCGTACACCGGTAGTTCTTACCCAGTTAATATTGCCCGTTGAACCTACATTTACCATGACGAGATCGGCTAAGTTGCTGAAGCTATCCCCCCAACTATAGGTGGTGCCCATTATATAGGCGAGGCCGTTGCGCACTTTTACCAGCTGCCCGTAATTATCATCGCTTGCATTGCCAATACTGTTTATCCAGTTTAAATTACCGCTTGAGCTGATTCTGCCCATTAATAAAAAAGGCTGGCTGTTATATTGTGAACTCGAGGTGACGGAGCCGGTAAAAATTAATTCGCCGGTGGAGAAAATATCGACATCACCTAAAGTTACTGAGGCTGGAAAAGATTTTGCCCACAGGAGATCTCCCGTCGGATTAAAATAGCCTATTTTCGATTGACTGAGAATAACCAAATTTCCATTACTCAATAATTTGAATTTTTCAACCGGAATATTGGTTGCATACCGTTTTATCCATTTGACTTCTCCCAAATTATCAACTAAAATAAATACATTTAAACTACCGCTATTCGCCGCTATTAAATAGCTGTTTGAATTGTATCTCACTAATTTGGAGTTGGTTAATATCTGGTTGTGAAAATAGATATTAAATAGGGGCAGATTACCGGCGGGAATATTGGGGTATTCTACAATCTGAATAGTATTGATTAATTGACAACTATTGTTGTAGGTCACGGTGACTGTATAAACACCCGCCTGTATGTTGGCCAGGTCTTCTGTCTGAGCGCCCGACGACCACTGATAGGAAAACGGCCCCGGGTTGTTTTGCAGGGTAAGGTTGATGGCGCCGTTGGCGGCAGCGTAGTCCGTGGCGTGGGTTACCGCCGATACAAGGGCAATATCGGCATCAACCGGGTCAATGGTGAGCGGCAAGGTATCGGCTACCATGCAAAATGCATTGTCGGCGAGCACGATTAATTCTTCGTTGCCGACGGTATTAAATAGGTGGGTAAATGTTTCACCGCTATTTACCAGGTTCCCGTTTAAATACCAGTCAATTTTGCTGGCATATGGAGCATTGGTATTAAAGGTGATTTGCGAACCTGCACAGATATGACTAAGCTGGGGAGTCACCGTCAATTCGAGCCGGCAGGTGTCGTTGGGGCAAAGCTGGTCTACGATTGGCGCATTACTATCTTCAAAATATAAGGTTGGTTCTGTTACGGTGATGAGGTTGGTAACGGTGTTTTGGGTGAATTGTCCCGCACTCGGATAATGATGAGAAATTAAGGGGTCTATATCATTGTTTATCTGGGTATAAGGGTATTCATTACACCCCGTGTTGCCCAATGAATCCATTTTAATAGACCAGCCTATTTGTCCGCCAAAACTCTCTGTCAATCCTGCTGCAAATAGGCTGTCCGGGTGCCTGTGTTCAACGGCATACAGGTATTCCGTGCCCAATCCGCCGTATTTTTTCGACCAGTTGATGGTGAGATCGTCTTTGATCTGGCAGATTTGGTCTTTGCCAACGATGTAATAACCACGGGTCGAATCAACCGTCATATCCTGGATTCTCATGTCCTGAAAAAAACGAGCATAGTTGGGATTGCCGGAGATATTTACCGTGGCCATAAACCCGTTTTCATAATGAGGACTGAGGTCGTTGAATATGTCACTGTTGGTGGTTATTCCCGCCAGTGTGTAAAAATAGGTGCCGTAAAAAGGCAATCGGAATTCGACTATTTTTTCTGCCAGCAAACTACCGTCATCGGTACTGCTTCTCAGCGCCGCCGCCGTTTGGTAGTCGCCCGCCTCATTGAGCGTAAGGAATAATGCGCGATCGTTATTGGATGGAGATGCAGGGAAAGAACTCGTCTGCCCGCCTATGAGGTATTTATGCGAAGCAAATTGGTGGCCTACTATGATGGACCGCCCCGACTCAAATTGCGGCCCGCCGTAGGTTTTAGCCCAGATCAGATCGCCTTCGAGATTGATTTTTAATACCATGACGTCGGAGTCGCCGGCGCCGAATGAGGTGGTTCGACCCACTACTATGTATTCGGTGGCGCCGGCCGGAATGATTTCGTAGAGCCGGTCGAATTGGGCGCCGCCGAAGGTTTTTACCCAAAGAAAGTCGCCACAGGCCGATAATTCGCCTACCATGCCGTCGTTATCGCCGGCGCCGTGGTTTTCGGTGTAGCCGCAAAAGAGGAAATGCCCGTTGTCGAGTTCTTTGATGTCGTTGATCCAGTCGGTGAGGGAATCGTACACGGTTTTGGTCCATAGGATGTTGCCATCCCGGTCTTTCCGGGTCAGGGCAATGTTGCTTTCGGTTACTACGGCGGTGTCTCTCAGAGTATGGACGTCCAGGCTGCCACCGTCGGCGGTGGGAGCTACGCAGTAGATAATGGCTTCTTCCTGAAAGTCGTATGTTTTTTGGTACAATACGCCGTTTTCTTCCCCGGCGCTATTGTTGCATCCGTCGCCCGGGCTGAGGGTGGTGAGGTTCACATCCAGACAAAAAGAGGCTGTGCCGCAGCCGTTTTCAGCCTCCAGGCAAACATTGTAGACGCCCTCCGATGCATAGGTGTGCATGGGGTCTTCGAGTACAGAGGTGGCCGCGTCGCCAAATTGCCAGAGGAATTCCGACGCATTCGGCGTGGTATTGGAAAAGGTTACTGTCAGGCCGTTTTTTGAATAACCAAAAGAAGGAGCGGGATTATACAGGGACGACACTACGGCGGCCTGGCCTATTTCGGTGCATCCGGAAGCATCCGTTACACTCACGAAATACAGACCCGACGGCAATTGGTTGATTGCATTGGTTTGCTGTGTATTGCTCCATTCGTATTGGTAAGGCATAGTACCCCCACTCACCGCTACCCATGCCGCGCCTACGCCTAATTCGCAACTGTCCGGCAAGGTGTTCATTGCAAGGGTAAACCCGGCACTCGCGGTGACGCTGACGGCTACGTAGCCCAGGTTGTTGGTTTCCGATATTTCCTGCACCGCATTTTCAAAATCAGCTACCACGAGTATGTAGTAACTGCCGGGCGTTAATCCCGCCGGCAATTGCAGTAATTGCTGGGCATTATTGATGGTATTGGCCGCCAGGCTATTGGTGTATTTATTGGCCAATAAAATATCGGTACCCGGCTGATAGGTCTGGTCGCTCGATAATACGATCCGGTTGTTGAAATTGCCGGCATCGGCATTGCTCAGGTTTTCGAGCTGAAAATTCAGCGAAAACTGCGCCTCCTGGCATAAACTCGCCGGCGTGGCCGCCAGGTCGTGGACGTATATGTCGGGCACGACTATTACCTGCTGCGTCACTACCTGGCACGTGCGGTTGCCTACCGCATCGTAACAATAGTCGATGACGGTGCTGTCGGGGTAGGTGACTTTGGTGAGGCGGTGGATGTTGTCGTAAGAATAAACAATAGGCTGGGCTAGTTGTGCCCATGCCTGAGTATTTATCACAAATAAGATTGCAGTGAAAATAAAATGCTTCACATCAGAAAATTTAGTGACTGTTTTAGTGGTAAATAGCATAATTGCTAAATGTTTTAATGAAATCATATGGGGTCTTAGGTGTCTGGGCTTTTACTTCACTTATAAATGAGTTAAACTGCTTCCAACTTTCCTTAAATGAAATCGTGGCTTTTAATGCAGCCGCCGCTTTTATTCCTGCTACTAATCCTCCTCCAAATGAGAAATCCTCGAATTCCGATTCAAAAATGTCTTCACCAATTGGTTTGTCAAGACAAACCTGATAGCCCCCTGCAACACAAAACTTTAGATTAGCTGAGATATCATTTTGAAGTTCGCCTTCACTATGCGAGTAAGTAATAAAATCGCCATATATTCCTGCCCCACCTTCTCCTTCAAAAGACAGACCAACATCTTTGGTTACATCATCATAAATAATTCCAATTGATAAGCCTCCTCCAATCCAATAATAGAATCCAATTCCATATGTAATTTCATGTACATCTCTACCGTTGAAATCAATTTTTGTAATAGGGTTTTCATCCCCATACGCAAACAAATTCGTATTCCACACCGGATCCTCACTCAAAAACCTGCCCAGATTGGGGTCGTAATACCGGGCTCGCATAAAATAGAGATTGGACTCTTCTTCCATGACACCGTATTTTCCGACGAACGTAAACCGGTTGTCGTCAGCCTCGGTTTGTTGCATGATTTTGCCGAAGGGATCGTATTGGTAAGCATGGGTGATATTGGCGCTTGCATCGGTCATGGCCACCGTGCTGCCCCTGAAATCGTAGTGGTAGTAGTGGGTGGTATTATTGGGTTTTACCCGCGCGATGAGCCCCAGTCCGTAAACGTAGTAGTCTGTAATCTGTCCGTTGGCGTCGGTTTCTGCCAGGATATTGGAGGCGCCCAGTATGTCCAGCACAAATTTGCGGGTTTGGCCGTTGCGGGTGGCCTGCCGGCGGTTGTCGAGGGCGTCGTAGGCGTAGGTGGCGGTGAAATTGCCGCTGACCGAGGTGAGCATGTCGTGCACATCCCAACCGTAAGTGCGCCCCGGCTGGTTGGTGGTGTTACCGTTGAGGTTTACGTTGTAGGTTTGTCCGTTTACCTGGGTGATCCGGTTGCCCTCATCGTAGTCGTAGGTGGTGTTGGAGGCCTCCAGGGCAATGGAGTCGAGGGGCTCGTTTTTGTGTTCTGCGAGGTGGTTGCCCAAGGGGTCCATCACGTATTTGTAGCTGCAAATGATGTTGCCATTGTGCAGGGTGACCATGCTATCGAGGCGGACGGCGGCATCGTAAAAATAACGGGTCTCTACGCCGTTGGGGTAGGTGATTTTTTCCAGCCGGTCGTCGGGATAGTAAAAGTATTCGGTTTGCTGGTCGTTCCAGTCGGTCACTGTTTTCATCCGGTCTCCCGCATCATAGGTGTACGCCACCTGTTTGTTGTCGGGGTAGGTGATCAGGGTTACGTTGCTGTTTTCGTCGTAATCGTAGCCCACGGTTTTACCGTCGTAGGTAATGGCGGTAATTCGATCGAGGTCGTCGTAATTGAAGACAATGGTTTTGCCGTCTTTGGCTGCAGTGGCCAGCCGGTTTTTGGCATCGTAGGTAAATGTGCCGTAGCCGTTGTTGGCCAGCAATCCCTTGGCGTTGTAGGTATGCTGCAAGGTAGCGCCGCCGGGCTTGTGCAGGGCGGTCAGCTTGCCTTCGTCGTCGTAGTCGTACGACTTGGTGGCGCCGTCAAAGGTCATGGATTTCAACCAGTCGAAGTAGTCGTATTCGAGCGTGGTGGTATGGCCCAGGGCATTGACAACGGAGGTCATGTTTTCATTACCGTCGTAAAAAAACCGGGTGATATGGCCCAGGGGATCGGTGATTTTTTCGAGGTAGTCGCGGTGGTCGTAGTCGTAGGTGGTGACTTCATCATTGGGGTTTTCGCGGGTTTTTAACCTGCCCGCCAAATCGTAAGTCGCACTGGTAGTAATTCCCAACGGGCCTACGATATCTTTGATATTGCCGTAGTTGTCGTACACATAGGACATCTGAATGCCCGCCGGGTTGGTTATGGTCTCTACCTGCCCGAAGGGGGTGTAGGTCAATTGGGTGGCGCCCACCGGACTGATCACCTCCGTCAGGTTTACGCCGGTATAGTTGTAGTCGGTCACGTAATTTCTCGGGTTGGTGTAGGTGTCGAGGTCGTTGAGTGCGGTGTAGGTAAACTGGTGCACGGTGTTCATCGGCAATGACATCTGGGTCACGTTGCCCTTGTTGTCGTAGGTAAAATCGGTAGCTATACCGTCAATGACGATATGCGTGGGCAAAGTGGGGTTTTGGGGATCGTCGTAGCGCGCCTCGTTCAAATCACTGGTAGGTGTATTGTATTGGGTTAGCTGCCCTTGCTGATTGTGGGTATAGCCGTAGTAGTATGTTTGGGCGCCGTCATGAATGGTTACGGTAGAAGAGGTGCCGGCCGCAGGGCCCGTATTTAATGCCCAGTCGACTTGTTGTTGCGAGATTAAACCGTTGGCGCCGTTGTTGTGGCTACTGGTTTTTATTTTCCTGTCTTCGTATTGGTTGGTAATAAAATTGCCGTTGGGCAAGGTGATTATTTTTAATAAATGTTCTTCACCCGGTGTGGGACTATAATTGTAAGTGGTCAGAAAATTTTTTGCATCGCGGTAGGTCAGCAGGTCGTCGCCGGTAGGACCGCCGTAAGCGAATACAATTTCTCTGTTGAGCGGATCTCTTACGCTGTATAATTTAATGGAATTCGGGTAATAAAAAAATCGCAGTTTTCTGCCTGCGGGTTCGGTAGTTTCTTTTAACCGGATACCTCCCCCGGTAAATGATTCGTAGGTTAAGGTGACGGCATTATTGTTGCGGTCTCTGATTTCCGTGAGCACATACGGCCAGGTATCGATTGTTGTATTTTTTTGTTCAAAAATATACGTGAGCTGGTTTTTCTTTTTTATGGTGAATTTTTGGGTGGTTGAATTATAGCTGATATCGTCATAAATGCCTTTAGTAATAGGGGTTAAAGTCGTGCCATTTATTTCATACACATGAATATTTCCGTCGGGCCAAAAAACGGCGATTTTTTCACCAAAAACCGATCCGTTAGGGTGCGTCCAGCCCGGTATTCTTACAATGTACGCGTTGTAGCTATGACTCCATCCAATGCCCAGCGGTTGGAAGGAAACCCATTGGTCGTTATTATTATAAGTACAAAAAAGTTCTTCGGGCAATTCCGTTAAAAAGGAATGGTAGTGGTGTGAAAATTCCAGCGGCAATTTGCGGCCGGGGATATAAAAACTTTGTTTGGCGTATTGCTCAAAATTGCCGTCGCTAAGCGATATCTGGCGAGCCAGATTATTGGGGGTATAATTACCAGGGTTAAAATAATCTGCGTTTTGCGGGGTCGGTACCGTGCAATTATTGCATTGCGCCAATAACCGGTACAGCATGATAAATACTTCGCCTCTTGTGGCAAAATCATCGGGCCGGAACAGGCTGTTATTTGCGCTCACGATGCCCAAATCGGCGCATTTGGCAATATGCAAAAATTCGGGGTGACTAACCGGCACGTCTGTAAATGGCGCATAATAAGCATCCTTCGGCAGATCAAACGCCTCTACCAATACTTTGCAAACCTGCCCCCGGGTCAGGTTTGATCCCGGATTGTAATTCATGAAACGCCGGTTGAAAGGCGATACGCCGTCGCCGTATTCGAGGTAACTCAGCACTTTGCCGTACCGGGCATAAGGCTGGTTGGCCTGATCCTGCATATCCAAAAACGGCACCGGAAACTGGTCGGCAGGCGTCGAGGCGTTGAGGGAGCCGAATAGCCCCGCAAAAACGACTTTTGCCACGTCTTCTTTCAGGATGAACGAAGCTACCTGGGCGTTGCCACTGTCAGGCTGGTCAATGATACCATTCGAACAGAGGTATTGTACGGCAGTATAGATTTCGCCCGCTGCGGGCGCAGGATTGGTGATCAGACAGGCGCCACCGGCCGTGAGTATGTTGACCGGAAGGGGGTTCTGGAAAGCGCTGCTGCTGATGGGTATCCATACCATGCCACCGCTTTCTTTGTATTGCACCTGGAGTTGGTACAGACCGGCGGGGTGGGTCAGATTAGCCGTTGAGAAACTGAGCTGGTGCGTATCCTGCGGTTCCAGTTGGAGGTTCTGGTCGAAGTCAAGCACGGCTACCTGGTTGTCGTCGTCGTCCAGCAACACAAGCTGAAGCTCGCCTTCCCAGTCTATGTTGCCGTTATTGGCCACGGTAGCCTGTATCAGGCAGGGCGCTTGATTGACCAGGGGATTAGGCGTGGGGTTGATGCCGCCGGCAAGGTCTAAAACATACGAATTGGGGTTGTTGATCGTAAAAATATTGTCGCTGAGGTCGTATTCGGGGCCGACGGGATGCCGGTATATTTTTACCCGGTAGGAGCCCGGAGGCAGGTCGGAGGGAATGTTAAACGTGCTCACCAGGCCGTTGCTGGGCACGTTTAAGGCGATGTTCTCTATCGTGGTATTGCCGGACGGTGTGACCAGGTCGAGCGTCACGTTGCCTATATTGCCAGTAGTAAGCCAGCTGATGTTTTGTATGGTTTCGCCGGCGGTGAATATTTCTCCGCCGTTGGGATAGGTAAGGGTTAAGGTGTTATTATTTTGAATAAAAAAAGTGCTATTGCTCAGGTCTACGCCATTGCCTGTACCGGTTTCATAAATTTTCACCTTATACACGCCGGTCTGAACGGCGTTGTCAATCGTCCAACTGAAGCTCCCGTCGTTCATCGTGGGATCGGCAATGGTGAAAACTGTGGTGTCCAGGGCATTGGTGAGTTCGATGCTCACATTGCTGCCCACGAAGGCCGAGGTCCAGGCAATGGGCATAACGCCGCCAACGACGTAATTCTCACCCCCGTTAGGCGTATTGACAGTAATGATCGGCGCCGTGGGGTCAATGGTGAATGACCTCGCCGGGGCGCTTTCGGCCGTAGCAAAGCCGTTGAAGCTGCGGGCTCTGACCACCCATCTGTACTCATGCCCGGTTTGGAAGGCATAATTGTAGGTGTATTGCGATACATCGCCTACATTCAGGTAATCGAGGATGACGGCATCGGTGGTCAGATCCCGCACTCTGATCTCATAAGTCGCAATGCCCGAGGGGTTGTTTTTATTCCATTGGAAGGTGATGGAGTTTGTTCCCGGGGTAAATAAATGTTGATCGTCAGGCGCCGTCAATTGCGGCGGGTTGAGTGAAGTGAAAATGGAAAACACATCGCTGACGTCGCCGACTACCTGGTTGGCGCTATTGGGCAGGAGGTATTCCACGTACACTTTTACGTTGTTGGAGTTGATGGTCAATCCATTGAGGCTCCAAAGGTGCGAACCGTCGTCGTCGGTTTGGGCCGCAATCGTTTGGGCGGCGCCGTTGTCTACTTTGTAGTAAATTTTTACTTTGCAATTGCTCCCCTGCAAGGCTCCGCTCCACTGCACATTGACCAGTCCGCCGCTAAACATGTCGCCCGTGTTCGGATTTGAAATATTAATAGAGGCATTGTCTGCGCAAGGAGGCAGTATTTGCAACGGCCGGTAGTGGGTTATCGTGCCGTTTGCCCCGGTAAAAGTGGGCGTGCAGCTACCCGCCGTCACAAAATCACCGCTCGTGCTACCCAGGGGTATGGCCAGCACATACACGCCGTAGGCGCCCGCCGCCAGGCTCACCGGGTCGATGCCCGTGTCCAGGTTGACCGTAAGCCCGGGGCCTATAGCCTGAAACGGGCTCGATAATTCCTGGAAAATGGATGTATTGCCATTTTTTACAATAAGCGTTTTGATATAACCGCTCCAGGAAAGCCCCCCGGCATTCGAAACAGAGAAGGTTACATTGATATTTTCGTGTTGGCGAACCGAGGCCGGCGAATTGATACACGAAGAAAAACGGACCAGTGCCGGATTGGGCGTAGCGGTGACGGTGACCTTGCCCGCCCAGAAACGGTCGCCGTTGCTGGAATTTACCGTGCCGTAAAAATCCTGGGTACCGGAGGTAAACCCGCTAGGAATGGGTATGGTGATCGAAATATAGCTCACCCCCGAAGAAAACGACTGGCTGCCCAGTACCGCGCCGCAAACACCGCCATTCGTCTGGTCTTTGATATAGGCTACGCCGCTTTGCGCAAAAGTCCCCGTGCACTTTTTTATTCGAAATACGAAATTCGTACTCGTCACCTGATACAGGCTCATCTGGATCGTCGAGCCCAAAAAATTTTGCCCGACACAAGACCCGAAAACATTCGTGGTCGGACAGGCGTTGTAAGTGCCTACGGTAGGGGAGGCGGTATAGGTAGCCTGCGCCCGGGCTCCTTCTAGAAGAAAAAAGCCGAGAATTACGGTATACAAAAACTTCATGCCCAAAAACTTTGCGGGCAATTAAGTAGTATACAGGCACATTCGCCTGGAAATATGACGAATCGGGCAAAAAATTACGCGAATGATTCTTCCCGTAGTTGCGCTTGTACCTGCTGTTGGAAGCTGCCGCCAAGCGAGAGTTCTTCGCCTGTTTTCATAATAACCCGGTTGGCGGTATAGCCGCGCACCTCGTGCCGGTTCACAATAAACGAGCGATGGATTTGCACAAACAACGACGGCGGCAATAGCTTCTTGTAATGTTTCAGGCGCTGCCAGTCCCAGTATTCCGCGTCAGGGGTATGAATAATCACGGCATTGCCTTGCGCTTCCAGATAGATTATTTCTTTTAGCTGCAATTTGGTTTTTTCCTTATTGGTCAGCGTGATGGTCTGTTCGCGCAGAGCCTGCTGCGAATGACCGTTGGACCCCGCTTCAGTCACTTTATTCAACAGGTTTTCATTGGCCAGCTTTAATTCCTCATATTTATCAGCCAGGAAAACCTTTTCGCGGCGCGCATAGCGAAGATTTCGCCAGGTAAGGCCTAAAATCGCAGCCAACAGGAGCGTTATCAAAGCCATACCGCTCAGCAACTGGCGGTTTTGGCGGTTTTTGAGCTGGTGTATGACATTTTCGTTTTGGAGAATACGCAGGCTATCTTCTTTTTGCCGGGTTTCATATTGTATGCGATACCTCTCAATCGTGTTGGCCATATTCTGGTTAAAAAGACTGTCGCGCGCCTTCGAAAAATCGTCAATCAGCTCAGTGGTACCCTCATCGCCTTTTTCCAGCAACTGCGCTCGCGCCAGATAAAAATCGATTATGGACTTTTCCTCTAGAAAAGAATAATTCCGATTTTCCTTGATGATATCTTTTGCCTTCATCAGCACCTCGATAGCTTCGGGGTATTTTTTCAGGCCCACCAGGCTACGCCCCAGCTTTGTAAGAGTCTTGACGACCTCCATCGGGTCTTCGTTTTCTATTGCCAGCGGCAGGGCTTTTGTCGCCCAGTCAAAGGCTTCCTGGTGTTTGCCTTCTAAGTTGCGCACCTGCGCCAGACCGTTATAAGCTGCAATCTGACTGGGTTTACTGACTTTTGGATGTTGAAGCGTTTTTTGATAATACCAGGCCGCCGAGTCGAGTTGGCTCAAATGCATAAAACCATTGGCGAGATTATTCCAAAGGGTTGTGATAAAAACATTGTTTGGCGGCACGATCTTAAGCCCTTCCCTGCAGTATTGAATTTTTGCCTTCTGATCGCCCATGCGCCCATAAAGGTTGGCCAGGTCATTATAAAACCCCCAAAGGCGCCTGGTAGTGCCGTATTTTTTACACAAGCTCACCCCTTCGAGGTATTCTTTTACCGCTTCTTCTAATTGATTTTTGTCTTTCAGAATCTGGCCGATATTTTTGTGCAGCGTAATCCGGGTTTCTTTGAGTTTGGGAGTAGAGTCAATCGTCAGTGTCTGGCGGGCCTGTCGGTAATAGTCCAGCGCTTTATTCAGATCGCCTTTCTCCTGGTACATACCGCCCAGATTGACGAGTTGTATCCTGATACCTTCCTCAAAGCCAATTTCGCGCACTACTTTCAGGCCTTGCTCGTGAAAACCGATAGCCTCGTCCCTGCGGCCCGGGTCATCGATCATCAATGCCTTTAGGACAAAAGTCTTCCAGAGCCAGTCTTTCCTGTTTAGTTGAAGCGCGACCGAATGCGCCGAATCGGCATACAACGCCCCCTTGTCAAAATCGACCTCATACAGATTAGCTCCGATACGATAATATTGTTCCATCTTCGCAAAAGGGTCGGAGAGCGTAGCCACCAATCGCCGCATGCTATCTACTGCATGAGTTTGGGAAAAAAGCGGGATAGAAACACCCAAAAAGGTAACTAATATGATGCCCCTGGAAATCATGGGTTAGTATGTTTTTTTGCGTGTTAAATAGCAATGATAATAAAATTAGGCTATAAAAACTACATTGCCACCCGCTATCTTTACCACCGGTCAGACGGCTACCAGCGGTCTGACCGGTACGAAAAATAATCACATGCCATACATCCAAATCGCCTCCTTCGCCTACCCGACCGACCCGGTCTACATCCTGCTCGTCGCGCGCCTGCGCCACGAAGGCATCGAACACGCCACGGCGGATGACATCACCATCAACGCCGACCCGCTGTTGTCGCAGGCCATCGGCGGCGTAAAGGTAAAAGTCCACGTGTCCGATATGGCCCGCGCCCGCGAGATCTACGAGGCCATCCTGCAAGAGCAACAGCAGGACGAGGGCATCACCGAAGAAGAATTGGCCAACCTGGCCGCCAGCTTTGCCCACCCCGATACCGTCGTCGTAGAGACGCATCACGATGCGTCTCTGCATCATGATGCGTCTCCCGGCGACGAACCTGCGCCGGATACCACCCCGTGGATGTCGAAGAATAAGGGGTGTTTGGGGGGATGGTTGCTGGGGTGATAGCGCAGTGCCGGTAGGGATGTTCTTTTGGCGGCTCCGTTGGCGGCAACTGTTGCAAATTTTGCAACAACTGACTCCCTTTCTAATTCTCCTTCGTTAAAGATATTGCCGATGTGTCGGGCAATCACAGACTTACCCCGAAAGATTGAATTGCAGAAAGGCACGCAAAACATAATACATTTTTTCTTATTTGCACAAAATGAATTATCTGCAAATATAAATTTCTATATTTGCACAAACCATCAATCTCACTTTCATGCACATCAGCAATTTCAAGGCAGGCAAATGGGTGCAACGCTACCGTTACAAAAGCTTTGAGCCGTATGTTGTAGATGTGGCATGGCAAATAGACAACCCCGAACTGGCAATGCTGCTTAGCCGTGCTGACATCAAATTGGGAGAGCTCAATGCCTATTCGCAACTCATTCCGGATGTGGACTTTTTTATAAAAATGCACATTATGAAAGAAGGCACCCAAAGCAGCCGGATAGAGGGAACACAGACAAACATAGATGAGGCCGTCCAAAAAGAAGAATACATAGACCCGGAAAAAAAAGACGACTGGCAGGAAGTGCAGAACTATGTGTCAGCCATGAACCGGGCCATCGCTAACCTCGAAAAACTTCCATTGAGTAATCGGCTGCTCAGGCAAACGCATGAAATACTCCTGCAGGGCGTAAGAGGCAAACACAAACTGCCGGGCGAATTTCGGAATAGCCAGAACTGGATTGGCGGCAGCAGTTTATCCGATGCCGTTTTCATACCGCCTCACCCCGATGGCGTAGCCGACCTGATGGCCGACCTGGAGCGCTTTCTGCACAATCAAAATACGCCGGTGCCCCATCTTGTTAAAATAGGTATTGCACATTACCAGTTTGAAACTATCCACCCGTTTCTGGATGGCAACGGCCGCATAGGGCGGCTTCTCATTACCCTGTTTTTAGTGGACAACCAACTGTTGCACAAGCCCACCTTGTACCTGTCCGACTTTTTTGAGAAGCATAAAATACTGTATTACGACAACCTAACCCGGGTACGCACCCACAACGACCTCACGCAATGGCTGAAGTTTTTCCTGGAAGGCGTTTACCGCACTTCCGAAAATTCCATTGAAACATTTAAACGCATTATCCAGCTCCGCTCCGAAGTAGAACATCAAATTATTGCTTTGGGCAAAAAGCAGGCATTGGCAAAATTGTTTTTGCAATACCTGTACGGTAAGCCCATCACCGATGCAGCAGATGTAGCGCAGGCATTGGAAGTAAATATTACTACTGCATTGCGGTTAATTGATGATTTTATGAAACTGGGCATCTTGACAGAACTTACGGGTTATAAGCGCAATCGCATATTTTCCTTTGACAAATACCTGAAACTTTTCAGAGAATAAGCAATATCGGGAAATGGGAGCGGGCAATCACAGTCTTACCCCGGAAGATTGAATTGCGAAGGCATACAAAAACAAAAAAGGCCCAAGTAACACTTGAGCCTTCCAGAGGTCGGGAGCGGATTCGAACCGCCGTACGAGGTTTTGCAGACCTCTGCCTAGCCACTCGGCCACCCGACCAAAATCGCTTCGCGTGGAAGCGGATGCAAATATATGTCTTTTTTGTTTTTCCCGCCAGTAGTGAATGTAAAATTTGCTGATGTGCTGATGTGCTGATTTGCTAATAATTTTACAAGTATCAGCACATCAGCAAATTAGCACATCAGCACATTAATAGAATTTCGCCCTGTTATCCTTGATCTTGGCGTTATTCTTGAGCGCCGTCATCACACCCAGGGGGATTTGCTGACGGGCAGTCTGGGTCAATTGCATTTTCAATTGCGGGAGGGCCACACCGGCATCGCCGGCCGGCGGATTCCTGCGCGTTACATTGAGCACAAAAACACCCGTTTCGCCTGCAATGGGCTCCGAGGTTTTGCCCGAATCGAGCGTGAAAAGCGTGCCGACAACAGCAGGCTCGTTGCCCAGGTTTTGTACAAATGATTGCGCAAAGGTAACGCTGTATGCAGTATCCGGTTGCACTTTGTAAGTAGCAGCTACGGCATTCAGATCCTTGCCTTTGATGCGCTCTTTGATCAGCTCAGCTTTCTTGCGGTTGATGACCAGTTGCTCAATATCCGTTTTAGCGCTTGCTACCGATGGCAGACCTGGCTTTTGGATATCTTTGAGTCCTACGACTACGTATTTATTGTTGTAATAAGCCACGGGGTCGCGGAAGGCATACACCGTAGATGATACTTCGCCAGCTTTTGCGCTGAACGCCCAGCGCACAATTTCGCGGGCATCACCGCTTGTGCCCAGGTCGCCGATGGCAAAAGCATTGCGATCCATACCTGCCGACGTTTCCATGCGCAGGCTGGGGTCTTTTTTGGCAGCTTCTTCCAGCTGGCTCAGCTTGCGGTTGTTGAAGGCAAAGCCCGAGGCCTTATCATAAATGGCCGCCTGCGTGTCGTCGCTGGGCACGAGTTGTTCCTGCAGATAAGCTACTTTGACAGCTTCAGTGTTGTTGATGAATTTTTTGCCGGTAACTTCTACCAGGTGGATACCAAATTGGGTTTCTACCGTGTAGAGTTTGCCCTGCTCGGCTTCATAAAAAATGAGGTCGTTGAAGGGTTTTACCATGCCGCCGGCAAAAGTGTAGCCCAGGTCGCCACCCTTGGTGCGGGTAGCGTCGGTGCCGAAACGGGCAGCCAATGAGTCGAAACTTGCCGTGCCGTTTTCTATCAGCAATTTTAAGCTGTCAATAGTTTTTTGGGCCTGCGCCAATTCCATCGGATTGGTAGCCTGGCGCAGAATGTGGCGCGAGCGTACAGAGTCGGGAATGATCTTCTTGTCGAGCATCTTGACGGCCTTGTAAGCGCCGCCGTCGATATACGGGCCGAATACGCTGCCCTTGGCCAGTTTCATGATGGTGTCGGCAACTGCGGTGCTCAGGTCGGCTTTTTTAACATAGGCAGCGTCGATCGTGCCGGCGTTGCGCAATACGAAAGAAGAATCTTCGGTCGTCGACTGGAATTCAGCGAGCAACCCGCCTATCTTTTCGCGCGCAGCGGTAGAGTCTTCTACGGTAGGCACAATGTCAAATACGACGTATTCTATCCGGCGCTGTTCTTCTTTGACGCGGTATTTAGCTTCGTTTTCTTTCAGGAAAGCCTCGTAATCGCTATCAGAAAGCGATACATCGGTATTGGGAATCTCGTCGAAAGGCACTTTTACATAAGTGAAATCAGCCGTTTCGCTCGATTCGTTGAAGCCCATTTCGGCCATCCAGGAAGGCGTGTAGAGCCCTTTGGAAACCAGGTTGTTGAGCTTGGTCTGCAAGCGCTCTTTGATGATCTCTTTTTCCTGGTGCTTCCAGTAAGGAATAAACGTAGGCAACAGTTGGCCCTGGTCGATGGCTTCCTGTACCCGGTTTTCCTGGATGATATTTTTGATGTAATCCAATTGCTCACGGTTTAACACGCCGGGTTGGTCCGGGTCGGCAAAACGCTGGGAAATGAGCGGACTGGGTCGGGGGCCGAATTCGAGATCGAGTAATTCGGTGCGGCTTACACCCAGGCCGAGCTTGCTCGCCTCTTGACTCACGATAGCCTCTTCCACAAAGAAGTTCCAGAGCGCCTCACGCGCACCATATGCATCGGAAGCAGAATTGCCATACATCGCATCGTAAATCTGTTCGAATGCTTGCTGGTCTAATTTCTGACCGTTAATCTTACCCAATGCCGTTCTGGTAGTTGCTTGTCCCGGCCCATTGGAAGTCATGATGTCCATTAATATGAAACCACCCACGCCCAAGGCAATCATCACCACCAAAATCCACGAATTTTTTCGTATTGTACCAATCAGCGCCATTATCTGTAGTTGTTTAAGTTCTACTCAATCTTTTTAAAATCAGTCAGTTATAAGTCGGTTTTTAAAAAGGAAATGCAAAGATACAATCCCCCCGCAAAAAATCCATGCAAAATAAAGGCTTTGATGGTGAAAAACAAAATATTATGTCCGGGGAACATCCTGGGGGTGACGAGCGCGGAAGGCCTCAGGGGGTGACGGCCGGGGAGAAGCCCTGGGGGTGACGAACGCGGAAAGTCTCAGGAGGTGACGGCCGGGGAGAGGCCCTGGAGGTGACGAACGCGGACACCCCCAGCCGTCACCTCCCCGGATGCTCCTGAGCCGTCA